>JAZKXQ010000126.1:0-9389 GCA_045611725.1 Oscillospiraceae bacterium | reverse complement strand
CATTCCCAGCGCCAGAAAAAGTGCCAACAACAGTACTGATATTCTTTTCATAAGAAGCATCCCTCCTATTATATTCATTTTAACAAAGTTTCATTTGTTATTCAAGTCTTTTTTATAATATTCCAAAAATTTCGTATAATTTTACTATTAAACGGTACTTTTTTAGTGCATTATAACAATTTTGAACTATAAAGACTGCGAATTTTGTTGAATTTTCAACAAAGTTATTTTTCAGCCATAAGTTTTGCTGAAAGTACTGTTATGTCATCACGTCTGCCATTAAAAAGAGTTCCTGCATTTTTACAGATACGTTTGGATATACTTCCAAGTTCAGCGTCTTTTTCAAGCATAAGAGTTTTTATATACTGATAACTTCTTTCACTTACTCCATCAGAAAGCATAACTATAGAATCGCCTTTGCTGAATGAAAATTTCCTTACAAAAGGCTTTGTATCACTCATTATTCCTATTGGGAATGATGAACCTGTAACCATCATAACGCTGTTGTCGTGCTTTATAAGAGTTGCTGACGCTCCCGATTTTATAATTGTAAGTTCTCCTGTATCAAGATTTATCTTTGAAACATCAAGAGTTGCAAAACTTTCATCTGTGGATTTTGAAAGCATTATAGAATTAATCATACTTATTGCAGTTACTGCGTCAATGCCTCCTGTTACAAGCCTTTTGAAAAGGCTTACAGTCATTCTTGAATCCACTGCTGCATAATTTCCACTTCCCATTCCATCTGATATTACAAGATATGTATTTCCGTATCCGTCATCAAATCTTATCGTAGTATCTCCCGACTTTTCATTTTCATATGCTATGTGCTGTGAAGAAAAACATTCAACAGTATATTTTGTTTTTTCTGCAAATGATAATGTATATCCATTATCCGAATTAATTCTTTCAGAATATTCAAAATCCTTAAAGAGCATTTCTGCCAAATCCTGATTTATTTTCTGACAGAATTTATCGCTCACAATATTATCTGAAGAAATTTCTATAAAAATTCTTCCAGATGAATTTCTATAGGCAACTGCTGAATTGTATTGAATATGCCTTTCATCTATACATATTTTTACAGTTTCCGTTGTTTTACTGTCATATTTCATATTTTCAGTAATATTATAGCATACAGAAGATAATATATTTTCTGCAATTTTCATCTGTTCAAAAAGAACTTTCTGACGTTCTTTTACAACTGCCGTTTTTATATTTCTTCCGTATCTGTTTTCATTCTCTCTGTTAAGAACTCTTGCTATGCTCTGGGAATCGCTTCTTATTTCAGATAATGCATTGACTGCTGTGTTAATTCCATATGCTGTAAATTTAAGAGGTATTTCATCTTCTTTACTGTCATCTGGAAAACAGCATTTTATAAATCTTTCAGGAATTATCCAGAAGACAATCGTTCCTGCTATTACATCGCAGAGCATTTCTGCTGAAGCATCATTAAAACCTGTAAGCATAAATCCAAGAATATTCACTGATACAAAGAAAATTCCAAATACTATCTTATGAAATTCATAGAAAAATCCTGTAACAAGTCCCGCTGATGCAAAGAACACCGTACTTATCCCGATTTGCTGAGAGCATAACATAGTCCCACAGGTAGTAAAAACACCACATACAGCCCCACCATAATGTTTATAAAGTCTTGCACCAAAAAGTATCATAACTACTCCGAAAATTCTTCCTGCATTAAAATAAGAAAAATCCAAAGAAGAAAGAGAAGTTATCAGCAATATTGATATAACAGCATATGAACAGCCTCTTGCACCTGATATATGAATTTTCCTGTCATTACATTCAAGAATATCTGACAGAAAATATATTGAAATTCCTGTAAGAATACTCATACATATACTTACAATCACTGTAGAATAATGCTGTTCGGGAATAACAGGCATTATAAGAAGTGATGAACATAACATTCCAACCGATGCTGTTATAGCCTTGAATGATGGACAGGAATCATCAAAAATCCATCTTGAAATAACTATAATTGTAAGAGTTCCTATCATTGAAAGACAATCCATTATATTTCCTGTAAAAAAACAGAATATAAGACTTCCTGTAAGAACTGCCGTAGAATATACAGGAGAAAGTGCTCCTGCAAGTACTGCGTTGAATGGCGATAAAAAACCGTTTACATATGTATTTGTCATTATAAATGACAGCAGAAGAAGAAACATTGAAGTGATTATTATTTCTGCATTTTCTTTTCCCGAAACAGCCTGTGCTTTAATCATACTCTGCCACCTGCTGTACACATATTTTTATCAACCTGCATTTTCCCTCAAAATACCCCTTTCCTGATGTATAATTTCACTGTAATTACAATTATACATCAGTATATGTGACGGTAAATGTCGTAAACGGTTGGTGGAAAATAAAAATAAATGTCGAATTTACACTTCAAATGACGATTTAATAAGATTTGAAAAACTTATGAAGTTTTCCATATCAAGCTGTTCTGCTCTGATAGATTTATCAAGCCCCATCTGTTCAAGAATATTATATATTTTTTCTTTGGATATTCCCATTGATGACGATATTGTATTTGCAAGAGTTTTTCTTCTTTGTGCAAATGCCCCCTTTACAGTTCTGAAGAAAAATTTCTCCTCATCTGCCTCAAGTCTGTATTTTCCGTTGGTTTCTATCTTTATAACGCACGAATCAACATTAGGTGATGGCATAAAGCTTCCCCTTGAAACATTGAAAAGCATTTGTGCGTTTCCATAATAATTCACAGCTACAGTGATAGCTCCTGTTTCACGAGTACCAACTTCTGCACATAATCTCTGACCTGCCTCTTTCTGCACCATTAAAGTAATGCTTTCAACAGGAGCATTACTTTCAAGAAGATACATTATAACGGGCGAGGTTATATAATAAGGAAGATTTGCACATACTGCTACTTTCATACCACTGAATTTTTCTTCAATCAGCTTGTTTATGTCGACTTTCATAACATCTTCATTTATTATTTCAACATTATCAAATTCAGCAAGAGTTTCATCAAGCACTGGTATCAGTCTTTTATCAATTTCAATGGCTACCACTTTATCTGCTCTTTTTGCAAGTTCAGCTGTAAGCACTCCAAAACCAGTTCCTATTTCAATAATTCCAAATCCTTCCCCCGCATTACCCATTTCAGCTATTCTTGGGCATACTGACGGATTAATCAGAAAATTCTGTCCAAGACCTTTTGAAAAACTAAAACCGTGCCTTGACATAATATCTTTTATTACGTTTATGTTTGTCAGATTTTCCATTTTATGCTCCTTTTCAAACTTATTCAATATAAAAAACAAATTTCTGACCATTTTTTATTATTTTATATTGACATACATTTCTTTTGATATTATAATATAAAATACACCTTTGAAATTATGTTCTTTATATCTGATTTATTATAACATATATGTCAGTATACTGCAATTATTTTTTATTTTATACAAATTTTTCATAGTTTATGTTGCATTATGATAAAAAATACATTATAATAATATATAAATGGAGGTGTGAATATTGGAAAGACGTGACAAAATCAATTACTATCTCGATATTTCAGAAACAGTACTTGAAAGAAGTACCTGTTTAAGACGTGTATTCGGTGCAATAATAGTAAAGCACGATGAAATTGTTTCAACAGGATATAACGGTGCTCCAAGAGGTCGTATAAATTGCTGTGACGCTGGAAACTGCATAAGGGAAAAACTTAATATTCCCAAAGGTCAGCGTTATGAAATGTGCCGTTCTGTTCACGCTGAGGCAAATGCAATTATTTCTGCCTCAAGAAATGAACTTATTGACTCCACTCTTTACCTTGCAGGTCATAACGCAAAAACCAATATACTTGATGGAAATGTTGAGCCTTGCTCTATGTGCAAAAGGCTTATCATAAATGCCGGTATCAGAAATGTTATAATCCGTACAGGAAAAGATTCCTATAAGGAAATAAATGTTTCCGACTGGATTGAAAACGATGAATCTCTTACTGACAACAAGGGCTACTGATTCCCTTCAGTGCATTATGTCAGCAATTCTTTATAATCATAAATTGTTTTTCATAAATCATTGACAAATCAGTAAAAGTATGTTATATTTTATATAGCGGAAACAAAATATAGTAATGAGTTTCATTAGCCCGATACTATATATATTGTTTCATTAAAAAATTTTTTGAAAAGAGGAATTTATAATGGAATTTAAAAACGGGAACTGGAACGACGAAATCAATGTGCGTGACTTTATCGTAAACAATTATACTCCTTATGATGGAAATTCTGACTTCCTTGCTGCTCCTACTGCAAAGACTACAAAGCTTTGGGACGAAGTTACAGAACTTCTTAAACAGGAACGTGAAAGAGGCGGTGTTTATGATATAGATGAACATACAATCGCAACTATCACATCACATAAGGCAGGATACATCAACAAAGAACTTGAATCTATCGTAGGTGTTCAGACTGATGCTCCTCTCAGACGTGCTATTATGCCTTTCGGTGGTATCAGAATGGTTAACACTTCACTTCAGGCTTATGACAGAACTCTCCCTGAAGATGTAGCTAACGTTTTCAAATATCGCAAGACACATAATGACGGTGTTTTCGATGTTTATACAGATGAAATGAAGAAAGCAAGACACACAGGCGTTATCACTGGTCTTCCAGATGCATACGGCAGAGGAAGAATCATAGGCGACTACAGAAGAGTTGCTCTTTATGGTGTGGATAAGCTTATTGAAGATAAGATTGCAACTAAGAAGGCTCATTCAGCTGATGCAATGGTTGGCGATACAGTAAGACACCTTGAAGAAATGGCTGAACAGATTAAGGCTCTCAAGGAACTTAAGGCTATGGCTGAATCATATGGCTTTGATATTTCACAGCCTGCAAAGAATGTTAAGGAAGCTATTCAGTGGGTATACTTCGGTTATCTCGCAGCTGTTAAGGAACAGAACGGTGCTGCTATGTCACTCGGTCGTGTTTCAACATTCCTTGACATCTATGCTGAAAAGGATATTGCTGAAGGTACATTTACAGAAGAAGAAGTTCAGGAATTCGTTGACCACTTCATTATGAAGCTCCGTCTTGTACGCTTCCTCAGAACTCCTGCATATGATGAACTCTTCTCAGGCGACCCAACTTGGGTAACTGAATCAATTGCTGGTATGTGTAAAGACGGTCGTCATATGGTTACTAAGATGTCATACCGTTTCCTCCATACTCTTATCAACCTTGGTCCAGCACCAGAACCAAACCTCACTGTTCTCTGGAGCGACAAGCTTCCTGAAAACTTCAAGAATTTCTGTGCTGAAATTTCAATCAAGACTTCATCAATCCAGTATGAAAATGATGAAATTATGCGTGAAAAGTTTGGCGATGACTATGGTATTGCTTGTTGCGTATCAGCTATGGAAATCGGTAAGCAGATGCAGTTCTTCGGTGCAAGAGCTAACCTCGCAAAAGCTCTCCTTTATGCTCTCAATGACGGTTGCGATGAAAAGTACGGCGACCAGCTCTGTAAGGGTGTAGGTAAAATCAGCGACGGCGTTCTCAAGTATGACGAAGTTCTTGAAAAGTTCGATTATGTATGTGAATGGCTTGCTAATCTCTATGTAAATACACTTAATGTAATCCACTTTATGCACGATAAGTACTGCTATGAACGTGTTCAGATGGCTCTCCACGATGAAACAATAAAGAGAACACTTGCTTGTGGTATGGCTGGTCTTTCAGTAGTTGCTGACAGCCTTTCAGCTATCAAATATGCAAAGGTTACACCTGTAAAGGACGAAAATGGTCTTTGCGTTGACTTTACTATCGAAGGTGATTATCCTAAGTATGGTAACAACGATGAACGTGTTGACGACATCGCTGTAATGATTGTTGAAAAGTTTATGGCTCACCTTAACAATCAGAAAACATACCGTGAAGCAATCCCTACAATGTCAATCCTTACTATCACATCAAATGTTGTTTATGGTAAGAAGACAGGTTCAACTCCTGACGGAAGAAAAGCTGGTGAAGCATTCGCTCCTGGTGCAAACCCAATGCACGGACGTGACTGCAATGGCTGTGTAGCTTCAATGAGTTCAGTTGCTAAACTTCCTTATGATTGCTCAGAAGATGGTATTTCATACACATTCTCAGTAATTCCTGATACACTCGGTAAGGAAGACGATGAAAAGGTTAAGAACCTTGTAGGACTTCTTGACGGTTATGCAAGACAGACAGGTCACCACATCAATGTTAACGTTCTTAACAGAGAAACTCTTCTTGATGCTATGGACCACCCAGAAAATTATCCACAGCTTACAATCCGTGTAAGTGGATACGCTGTAAACTTCATTAAGCTCACAAGAGAACAGCAACTTGAAGTTATCAGCAGAACATTCCACAAAGCACTCTAATAAATGAAGGGTTATATCCATTCATACGAAAGTTTTGGAGCAGTTGACGGCCCGGGAATACGATTTATCGTATTCCTTAAGGGCTGTTTATTGAAATGTCTTTACTGTCATAATCCTGATACGTGGCATAAGAATGCATCTGATGAATTTTCCGAAACTACTGCCGAAGAACTTATAAAGCAAATTCTTAAATACAAGAACTTTATATGCAACGGAGGAGTTACCATTTCAGGTGGTGAACCGCT
This sequence comes from Oscillospiraceae bacterium, assembly GCA_045611725.1. GTDB lineage: Bacteria > Bacillota > Clostridia > Oscillospirales > Ruminococcaceae > UBA5884. The sequence goes on along the minus strand of JAZKXQ010000126.1, from coordinate 2,720 downwards.
TTTACAGGCTGATTTCTGCTATGAATTAATTCAGCTTTGTAAGGAAAATAATCTGCATACTGCTATTGACACATCAGGAGCAGTACCTCTTGAAAAATCCTCAAAAGTTATAGATGTAGCCGATATGCTTCTTCTTGATATAAAGGATATTGATGCTGATGACTGTAAAATTCTTACAGGTATGGATAACAGTAATGCTTTTAAAACGCTTGAATACTGTGAATCAATCAATAAACCTGTATGGATAAGGCACGTCCTTGTTCCGAAATATACTCTTAAAGAGGATAAATTAAAGCGTCTTGCTGATTATCTCAAAAAATTTTCCTGCGTTAAGCGTATCGACCTTTTGCCATACCATACGCTTGGAAAATATAAATGGGAACAGCTTGGGGCAGAATATAAGCTTGAGGGCATTGAACCTCCTTCCGATGAAGAAGTTGCAAAAGCTAAGCTTATATTTAAAGATGTAGTATAAAATTAGAGCTATGACTTTCAAAGTCATAGCTTTTTTATTTGATAATATGAAATATTATTCCATTGTAACCAATATTATTTTATGGTATAATAAAAATAAAATCAAACTTATGGAGGCATAAACTATGTCATATACAGAATATCAGAAAGCCCAAAAAACAGGTGAAAAAACATACAGAATATGTATGACAAAAGGAGCATATCCATATCTTCCTGTACTTGAAGATATGCTTCCAAAGGAAAAATCCGACTCACAGGTATCTTTGGGACTTGTGGAAATTCCAATAGAACTTATTGCAGGAACTTATACATCTGGCAGAACTACTGCTTTTTCCCGTGATTTTATGCCGTTACTTGATGCTGATACTGAATTTGCCTCAAAATGGTCGCATCTTTATGATTCCCTATGTGAAGAAGGTCAGCGTGACCCTGTTTCTGCTTTTGAATATTTAAACAGATTTTATATAGTTGAAGGAAATAAACGTGTAAGCGTTCAGAAATATATGGGAGCTGTTACCATTGAAGGAAATGTAACAAGAATTATTCCTCCGAAAGATGATACAAAAGAAAATAAAATATACTATGAATTTCTTGATTTTTATTCAAAGGCAAAAATAAATTATATACTTATGAGTCACGAGGGAGCATATGAAAAGCTTTTTAAGCATATCCACCCTGACAATGATGACGAACTGAATGAAGATGAACTGCTTGAACTTAAATTTGTATACAATCTTTTCAAAAAAGAATACTGCGAAAAGGGAGGAAATAAACTTAATATAACAATCGGTGACGCACTTCTGACATATATAAATATTTTCGGATATAAAGACGTCAAGAAGAAAAATTCTGCACAGATAAAAAAAGACATAAGCAGAATATGGTCTGAATTCAGAATGTTATCAGAAGATAAACCATTTTCACTGCTTACACACCCAACGGAACAATCACAGAAAATATCTCTTACAAAGCTTATCCCTGTAAGCTCACAGCCTCTGAAAATAGCTTTTGTATACTATAAAGACCCTCATATTTCTGGCTGGTCATACTCTCACGAACTTGGCAGAGAGCATATTTCCTCTGTTTTTGATGAAAAAGTTGAAACAACTGCATTTACAACTTATGACAGCTCTGATATTGATTTGCTTGAAAAAATCATAGAACAGGGTTATAAGCTTATTTTTACAGCTACCCCTGTTTTAAGCAGCATAAGTTTAAAATGTGCTATACTTCACCCCGAAATAATAATTCTTAACTGTTCAATAAATTCAGCGTTCAGACATATGCGTTCATATTATCTCCGTATATATGAAGCTAAATATATAATAGGAGCTATTGCAGGGAGTCTTACTGAATCAAATCGTATAGGATACATTGCTGATTATCCTATTTTTGGTATGCCCGCATCTGTCAATGCTTTCGCTTTAGGAGTAAAGCTTGTAAATCCAAGAGCAAGAGTTTATCTTGACTGGTCAACTTTAAAAAATCATAATCCTTATGAGAATTTTGCTGAAAAAGGCGTTGACCTTATTTCCAATAAAGATATAAATGCACCTGTACAGGCAAGTCGTGATTTCGGGCTTTATGGGCTTTATGGGGATACTCAGTTCAATATAGCAACTCCTGTATGGGACTGGGGAAAAATGTATGAGGAGCTTGTCCGTTCAGTTCTTAATGGTGGCTGGAAAAATGATGACAATGCAGGTGAAGTTCACGGTCTTAACTATTACTGGGGAATGTCTTCCGGAGCAATAGATGTTCTTTATTCCCATAAACTTCCTGACGGAACACGACAACTCGTCCATATGCTTAAAAATCAGATAAAATCAGGATTTTTTAATCCTTTTTCAGGCATTATTCATTCTCAGAATTATACTCTTATGAATGATGCAGAAGATGAAATGACTGCTGAAGAAATAGTTAATATTGATTGGTTTACAGATAATATCAGTGGAGAAATTCCAGATATAAGCAGACTTGATAAAGGCTGTCACGAACTTATTTCACAACTTGGGATAAAAAAAGAAAAATAAATAATAATCCCTGTAAAATTACAGGGATTGAAAAAGGAAGTGAATTATGAAAATAATGGTTGTATCTGATATTGAATCAAAGGCTCACTGGGATTATTATCGTGAAGGAATGTTCAGTGACATTGATTTAATAATATCTTGTGGTGATTTATCTCATCACTATCTTTCATTTATTGCAACATTTGCTCACGCTCCTGTTTTATATGTAAATGG
>JAZKXQ010000125.1:0-5410 GCA_045611725.1 Oscillospiraceae bacterium | reverse complement strand
AACATAATGAGAAAATTTTTAAAAGTAATCAAGAATACTGATATATATGATTTAGTAGACTTGATAGAGGTGTGTAGTACGCCAGCAGTTTTTACTGTAAATGCTTAATTTATATATTTTTATATGTTTTAAGCAACTATTTCTTATTTTACATAAAAAAATGGATAAGCTGAAATTATCGACAAATGTTCTTGCGTGGCTTTATAAAACAGCGTCTTTGGAAATAAAAAATTATTCAAGAAAAAATAAAGAAACTGTTTCAATTGAATTAATCAGTGAAACAGAAATTGAAACTCAAACGGGAATTAAAATTCTTGGAGACATAATAACTGATGACGAATATGAATTGCTGAATGATTACTATGTTGCAGGAGAAGATGCAATTAAACTTGCCAATGAAAGAAAAATTTCCAAAACGGCATTGTATCAGAGAATACAAAGAATAAAAACTAAAATTTTTAAAAGCAAAGACAAACTGCACAATTTATTGAATAAATAATTGTGAATTGTTACAAATTTTGATTTTTATGTCAAAAAAAGTATATTTTCTGACGCATATAATTAAAGGCATATGAAAGGACATATGAAAATATGAAAGAAAAATATAATCTGTTCAAACGCGTTCTTAATGAGCCTGACCCCAAAACAATAACAGTATCAGAAATTGAAAAAATGCTTGATAATGAAATTTCCAAAAATAAAAATGATATGGACTTGAAGCTCATAGAAGAACTTTCACTTACTCTCATAGAATTAAAGGGAAAAGATATTATTAATGTCAATCCCGAAGAAAAACTGTATAAAATACTTGATAGAATTGATAATCAGAAATGTAAAAAACACCGTATTCCAAAATGGGCAACAGGACTTGCAGCAGCCTGTTTGTTGTTGGTTTGTGGTAATATATACACTGTTTCAGCCTATAACAAAAATATATTCTCTTTTGTTGTAGAATTTACAGACGGTGGTGCAATAATAGACTTTGATAAAAAAAGTAAAGAAATTATTCTCCCAATTTCTGAAGATGACCCTTATGGAATAATAGCAAAATGCCGAGAGGTAGGCATAACTATCGAAACACCCCATTATATTCCGGAAGGATTTATTCTCACATATATTAATATACAAGTAGATGAATATTATAAATATATTCTGTTCACGTATCAAAAAGGCAAAAGTTCTATTGCATTTACTTTTGATTCACGTTTAGAAGGAGGACAAGTAGGTATACCAAGTGATGAACATAATTTTTCTGAAATCATTGTCAATGGTCATACAGCTATTGTTTCAAAGGAAGATAATCAAATGCTGGTTTTATTTCCAACAGGAGATTATTGGTTTAATATGTTTACTGAAAATGTGGACTATGAAGAATGTGAAAAAATTTTAGAAAACATAAAGTAATGATAATAAATAGTTAAAATTGTACAAATAATCATTGAAATATTTGTAATATCCTACAAACTTTAATTTTTATGTCAAAAATCGCATATTTTCTGACGTATATAATATAAAAGCAGAATTTTATGCTTTTTAAAAGGCTTTATAGAAAAAATAAGAAAAAATTTTTTCAAGGAGGAATTATTATGAAAAAAACTTTCAGAAAAACAATCGCTATGTTGATGTCCCTTTCAATGCTTGGAAGTCTTACTGTTCCTGTTTCAGCAACAAGCATAGTTCCTGAAGACGCTATTATCTTTGAAAGTGTTGAAGATGTACAGGCATACTATGAATCAATCAATTTTGATTTTGGAGAAGCTACAGAAGAAGAAATACAGGAATTTTATCAGACAGTTTATGAAATTTCATCTAATGGTGAAGGACTTGTCAGAGGTCTTTCATACGATGAAGAAATAGGTGTTATGACAAACATCTATACACCATTTGGTGATAAAATGATTGGTACAGTTTATGATGAATATGGTGTTCGCTATATGATACACAACAATGAAGCATATATCTGTGGAACAAATGAAACAAATGATGAAATTACAGAATATGTAATCCCTGATGAAATTGATGGTTATCCTGTTGTTGCAGTTGGTTCACTTGCTTTTGCAAACAAGTTTAACAATCTTGAAAAAATCGTAATTCCAAACACTGTAAAGAAAATAGGACGAGGTGCTTTTCAGTCACTTGATTCCTTAAAAACAATAGCATTTTCACACCCTGAAGAACGTTCACAGCTTCAATATTTAGCAAGTAATGCTTTTTGGAAATGTGTATCACTTGAGGAAGTAACCTGTTTTGAAAATTCAGACCTCAATTTTATGGACGAGGGCGTTTTCAGTGATTGTACATCACTTAGAAAATTCGTTTTCCCAAATAATCCTGATTTGAAATTCAGTACAAGATTAATTAAAACAAGTCCCGGACAATTTGAAAATACCTTGCTTTACACAGGGGATATAGTTATTCCTTCTTCAGTAATGAAAAACATTGTTGAAACTAATGAAGAAAACATAGAGCTTTATGATGCACCACACAGAGAAGTTGGCTGGGAATTAGACATTGCAGACTTATCTTACATACAGCTTTGTCATCAGCTTGGAATTGCAGTTCCTGGTTCAATGAGTAATCTTATGGATTATATGAGTTATAGCCAGTACAACAAGGAATTAGGTGAATGGGAAACAATCTACGAAAGACCATCTGAAGCACAGATAATTGAATGGTCAGCTACACATTACGCAGAGTTGCCTAACTTCTATCCATATATCGATATAACATTCACAGATGATGATTTTATTGACCTTAAAGGCGATATTGACTTTGATGGAGAAATTACAATTTCAGACCTTGGATTATTGAAACAGGCTATAAATAAGACTGTTACTCTGTCAAAAATGCAGGAAATTGCAATATCGTCAGAAAATACTACAAGTGTTGACATAAGAGATGTTACAAGATTGAATCAGTATCTTATAAAACAGATAGATACACTTGACTAATATTAATTTTGATTGAAACTATAAAATTTCCAGTTCAATAAAATACTCCTATAAAAAAGCGACTTTGATAATCAAAGTCGCTTTTGGCTTTATACAATAACGTGAGTTTGACAAGAAAAAATCAGTCAACAAAGCATAAAAAATCCTTTATTTCTTCATTTTCAGAAAATACAGTAGGCTTTTTAGGTAAAAAATAAGCTCTTGAGCATATTATTCGATTTTTTTTGCTCTGATTTTAACAACTGTTTATGGCTGAAATATGCTTGACCTGTAGCTTCAATTGAATTTCTTATAGCATCTTGTTGACGCCAAACCATATAGTTATTGACTTCTTCTTTTGGTAGAGTAAATACTCTGCTGTCAAAATTTGCTGAGTCTATACGTTTTTTATATTTATCAGGCATATCCTGCACAACTTTTCTGAAATATGTATTAAAAGCCTGTGTAGCAATACTTGCCGATACACTACAAATTTTTTGTATATTGTTTCCGAACCACGCTTCAGTTGTCATCTTTTTATAATCACAAAGTACAAGTGATATTTCATCGGATTGGGTATAACCTACTACACAGCCCTCAATTCTTTTACAAAGTTCAAACATTGTATTCTGCATTGTATCAATGAGAATATCATCAAAAGGTTTTTCAAAACCTTTTGTAAAACTATGAAAACTTTTTCCATCTATTCTTATAATAACAGGTAATCTCCTTGTAAGATATTTTCTGGAAATATTTTCATATCTTTTCATTCTGTCTCCTAAACTAATTTTTGACATTTTAATCCTCCTTTTTATTTGGAAATACATAGTTAAAAGTTAAGTTATCAAGGCACATACAAGTCATTCTTGGAGCATATTTTTCTAAATACATATTTTGTACATCAAGAGAAATTAACGCACAGCCTGTATCAATGTTAATAAGGGCATTATTTTTAGGTTTCTTTTGTAAAAATTCATTTTCGCTTGAGTAAATACCATTTATTTCAAAATAAGGTTTGCATTCTCCAACATATTTTTTTGTCATTGTATGTCCAAAAATATATACTCCTTTTCTCATATACTTACTTTCATTCCAATTAGGTCTATACCAAACATTTTGATGTATTTCACTAATGTTTTTTATTATTTTTCTTATATTTTCAGTGCTTTTTTCATTAATTTTAGGCGAATAAGACAAATAATACTCTATATCTGATAAATCTGAATAATAAAAAACGTCTTTAGGTATTCCAAAGTCAATCTTGTTTAGTCTCTTATTAAAATTCACTGTAAGATAATCTTTCTTCATTTTTCTTTTAATATATTTTGAATGTGCAAGATAGTAATTAACACCATTCAAAGTTATTTTTTTGCCTGTGCTACAATTTAAAATATAATTGTAAACTTTTTGTAAAAAATCTGACCCATATTTTTCAAATGACAGGAGTGTATCTTTTCCACCATTATGTAACCAGTCACAAATAGAATTATATGTAACAAATTTGTGTTCATAAGAAGATATTTTATAAATATAACGACAATTAATCGGACATTTTTCTTCTTTAATATATTCAAAAAAGACATTACAACTATTTAAAAACATTAAATCGTGATTCCCAATAAGATACTCTATATTTTTATGCTCCATTATGTATTCCATACATTCTGCTGATTTAGGTCCTCTGTCCATAGCGTCACCAAGAATATATAACTTATCATTTGAATTAAAATTAATTTTGTCCATCATTTTCATAAACATATCAAACTGTCCGTGAATATCTGAAATTATATAATTCATATAGTCGACCCCCCTCTTACATTATAACTTGCTTTTTTGATAAAAGTACCCGAATTTTCTTACTATTGACAAAAAGCTGTTTTCATATTATAATTAATTGAGTAAAATCTTCTTAAAAAAAGAGAAAATAAACTTCAAATTTGATGATTATTTTCTTCATTTAGTTGTTTAAACTATATAATAACATAGTTTTTTAGAAATGTCAAGGAAAAAAATACTGGATTTTTCTCCTCAAATAATAAAAATATTTTTAGGGTATAAAAATTTTTTCAGCTGTTATATAATATTTTCAAGGAGGTGAGAGCCATTACTGAAGAACTAATTAACGTGAACTCTACCCCCACCTGTAGAGGTGGGGGCTTCATAAGAAGTCTAGTATTTAAGTCTCCACCCAAATATTTTAGGCAACCCTTATTCTTACAGGTGTGTCCACTTCACCGCTACTGTATAGAGTTTCTAAACTCACAACACTACTTTTCCTAAGTATATTCAATGCACCATTCACATCTGCATTTATTAATTTTCCTTCAGATGTTCTGTACATTCCTCTTTTTATTCGTGACCCACTGAATTTATATTTTTGAGGATTATCTGCATTATATACTGGTATTTCATCTTTATCCCAAAAAGATGCTTTGGAGGTATAGCTTTCTTCCTGTTTGACAAAAACAATTCCATTTAAT
>JAZKXQ010000124.1:0-3095 GCA_045611725.1 Oscillospiraceae bacterium | reverse complement strand
AAACATTATTACTGTCTTATAGGTGAAGAACTTAAAGAGTTCAAGAGCAAATCCTCAATTTTAGGATTTGCGAAAAACAGGAATAAACTTTATCTCTGGACAGAAAAAGGAGCATTGCTTCACGCTAAATCTTTAGGTACTGATGAAGCGTGGGAAGCTTATGAATTTCTTGTTGACAGTTATTTTAAAAAATCTGAAAATGTCAGCGACTTTTCCTCACTCTTTCCGCAGTTGCAGTTTCTTATTAATATGGAACAGAAACAGCATATGCTTGAACTTAAACAGCAGGAGCTTGAAAAGAAGGTTGAAGAGTCCTCTGTTCTTAAAAGGGAGCAGATAAAGACTGTTATGGAATATGGTACAATTAACCACAATATGCAGAATAACATTGCAAAGGCTGTAAAATTACGCTGTTTTCAGTGCTGTTATCAGAAACAGGAAATTTATGAGGCTGTCGGCAAAAAGGTTATCAGCAGAATGTACAGGGATATTCAGAATCACTTTGAAGTTGATTCCTACAGGGATTTAATGTGCAGACAGTATGCTGATGCTCTCATTTTCATTGAAGTATGGCAACCCGATGATATGACTTCTCTTGAAATTATGTGTAATTTCCCTAAACCTAAGCTTGATATTTTTAATGCCATTATGAATATTGATTCATAGGACAATTTTTTTGAATAATAAAATTAAATGAGGTGATTTTTATGGCTAAACGTAAAAAAGAAGAACTTGATTTATATGAAATAACCGGAGATTATGAGGTTCTCAGCGAGGAAATCATAGACGGAAAGAAAATTGCAACTCTCAGAACTCACAGTGGTCATACAGTAATCTGCGATATTCCGATACATACCGAGGAAGAAGAACAGGAGATTATGAGTAATCTTTGCAGGGCAATGATAAGAATTGCATTTCCGGGAATTGATACTGATAAAGTACCATATATGAGAGTTGATTTAAAATAACAAGGGGATAAAAAGCTATGGATAAGATTAACAGAGCGTTGATAGAACTGAGAGTCATACAGCTTAAATCAATGTTTGATGTATTAAAAACAGCCAGTAGTGAAGCATTACTGGACGCATATTCAATTACAATTTATGGTGTTCCGTATGCAACTCTTACCGATAAAAGCATTGAAGCTGTTGCAGAGGATAATTCAAAGTATCGTATTGCAGTGAATTTTTTCAGCGATACAGTAAGAAAGAAGCACTTTAAAATATTTATCAGGAGGAAGTAAACTTGAGTCCAAGAAAAGCAGGTGAATTTACTGCAAAAGTTATAGCACATCTGATGGCAGTAACATTGACAATTATTTTGGTTTATCTGATATTATGCGGATATGTTCTGTCATCAGTTATATGTGTAATTTTTATATGGAGTCTGTATCGTTCTGAAACATTCAGATTCTGGTAGGAATTTGAAGAAGAAAATAAATAAAAGCCCTGTCGGAACTGCAATTTCCGGCAAGGCTTCACAAAAAACATACAACTTTATGATAAACGATTTACGGAGGTTTGTCAAGATGAATTTCAAAGAAAAACTTGAAAAAGAAAAAAATGATGTAACAGAAAAGAAATCCAAGGCGATTTCAAATGCTGTTATGAATGCCCTTATGACATTCTGTGAACAGGAACAGGAGTTCGCTCAGGCAATTGAGTCGGCAGTGCCGACCTCCAATTCGTTACAAAGCTAAGTAAAAATTATAACTTATTGGCTCGGTAACCTTATCTTTTATCCAAATCATTCATAATCAAGTCAACAATATACTGATTTACAGATTTTTTTAAATCTAATGCTCGGTCTTTGATTAAATCTTTGTAATCTTTTGGAAGTCTTAACAAAACTTTATCATAATGATTTTTGTCATATTCCCTATCATATATTTGTTTATTATTCATAATAAATCTCCTTATTCCGTATTATACAATTGAAGTCAGCACATCGGGGCGTATCGTTCAATGTAAAGGTTTTAAGAATAATGTTGTAAAGAATGGAGGTAGTGAGAAAACCCAGGATATTGTTGAGTTTGAAAAGGCTTATCAGAATTATCTTGATAAAATCTTTAAAAATAATCAGAAATTTGCATAAACAAGTGCAAAAAGTAGATTTTTTTTAATTATATATAGGAGGTTGATAAAAATGAATGAAGAAAACAAAATCATAGTTTCTGAGGATTATCAGAAAGCTGTAACTCTTGACAGGAAAATCAAGACCAATGCCCAGATGGCTCAGGAATCACTTTTTGAAGTCTGCAAGGGACTTAAAGAAATGCGTGACGGTAAGCTTTACAAGGAGCTTGGTTATCAGCGTTTTGAGGATTATTCTGAACAGGAAATAGGAATCAAGCATAGTCAGGCTTATAAATACATTTCAATCGCCGAAAAGCTTCCAGAGGATTTTTTCCACTCGAGTGGAAAAATTGGAATACAGAAATTGTATCTTTTGTCTGCTGTTTCTGAGGCAGAACGTCTTGAAATTACTGAAAATACAGACCTTGAAAAGACTTCTGTTAAAAATCTTGAAAATGAAATCAAGGCTCTTAAAGACAGGAATAAAATTCTTGAGGACGAAAACAGGAAAAATTCCAATCTTAAAAATGAAGTTATTAACCTTGAGGAGCATATTGAAAATCTTGAAAATCAGATTGAACAGCTTGAAAACCGTCCTGTTGAGGTTGCTGTTTCTGATAATGGAGAAGTCGAAAAAATGCGTAAGGCTATGGCGAAAAATGACCTTGAATGGCGTACTGAATTTGATAAGCTTCAGGAGGAAAATCAAAAAGAGATTTTAAGGCATAATCAGGAGGTTGAGGAAATAAGGGCAGAGTATGAAAAGAAACTTGCTGAAATTCCAAAGGCTGAAACTACCGATAACAAGGAGATTTTCAAGGCTTATCTTTCAAATGCTATTGACAGCTCCAAAAGATTGCTTGAATTTATCAATAAAAATCCTGATGAATTTTTCAAGGACAAGATAAAAGAATTTTTTAAGAAAATAGTGGAGGAATTATAATGAATTTGTATGAAATTGAGTCGGCAGTGCCGACCTCCAATTCGTAACGAATTAAAGTTTTTTGCCAAGCTTTTTTT
>JAZKXQ010000123.1:0-7532 GCA_045611725.1 Oscillospiraceae bacterium | reverse complement strand
CATCTCATGTATGGTGTAATACTTCATTTTCATCACCTCATACATATTATAACGTAATATATTATAAAAGTCAACACATATTTTATAACTTTTAACAGTTTTATTTTAACTGTTAAAAGCCCCCTTTATTGTCGTTCTTCCCATAAAATGTATTTCTGAATTATCATCATTCAGAAGTATTCTTCCTGATTTTGCAAGTTCAAGCACTGCAAGAAATGTTGCAACACGTTCGGAACGGTCAGTCATACCATCATACAAGGCGTCTGTTTTCATAATTCCCTTTGAATAAAGCTGTCTTAGGATAAAAACAACCTTTGACATAACGGAAACCATTTTACCTTTTACAATTGTTTTAAGCTTTTCATTTACAGTATCAGGCTGTTTTAAAACAGTATTTCTTATATTCTTTACAGCCATATTCCTGAAAGCCTTTATAAGCTCATATTTATCGTGCTTTACAGAGTATTCCCCGATTTCTTCATAATGTTTCATCGGGGAGGAAAAAATATCGTTTCCGACATAGTATTCTTTAAGCCTTAAAGCAGTTTTTTTGCACTGGGAATATTCTATAAGAGTTCCCTGCAATTCTTTTTTTATTTCTTCAGCCTCCTCCTTGCTATCTGGGAGGAGGGAAACAGTTTTTATATATATAAGCCTTGCAGCCATTTCAAGAAATTCTCCTGCAATTTCAAGATTATTGACATTACATTTATCAATATAATCAAGATACTGTTCAAGAAGCTTTGAAATTTCAATATCATTTATATTCAGCTTATGCTTTGAGATAAGATGAAGCAGAAGGTCGAGAGGTCCTTCAAAAATATCAAGTTTAAAAGAAATTTTCTCCATTTTATCACCGTTTATGCGAATATAAGGTCTATATATCCTGTAAGGAAATTCATAGCATTAAAAGCTATACCCTCAAGGAATGAAAGCGGAGCGTCAAGAATACCGGAATATACGATAATTATAACACCTATGAAGATATATCTTTCATACTCCATAATTTTAAAATATGTTCTTTCGGACATAAAAATAGTAGCAATTCTTGAGCCATCAAGAGGTGGGATTGGTATAAGATTGAATACTGCAAGACCTATATTGAGGACTATTATAAGATAAAATACACTGCATAGAATACTATATCCCATAGTATAGAATACGATTTTATAAATAATCATTGCAACATATGCCATAATAAAATTTGAGGCAGGTCCTGCAAATGATGAGAGAGCCATTCCAAGCTTTGGATTTTTAAAATTGTTAGGATTGATAGGAACAGCTTTTCCCCAGCCAAAGCCTACAAGAACCATCCATATCGCTCCCCATAAGTCTATATGAGCTTTAGGATTAAGAGTAAGCCTTCCCTGATATTTCGCCGTATGGTCGCCAAGCTTGTCGGCTGCCCAGGTGTGAGCGTATTCGTGAACAGGGAATGCTGTAAACAGCACAAGAAGTTTTATAAGTATTCTTAAAAAAAACTCCATATAAAAAATACCGCCTTTCTTTTGTCTTTTCTTTTATGAATTTATATAGATATATTGTACTTTAATTTTATAAAAAATGCAAGTGTTTTAATACGCAGTTAAATGATATTTTTTAGTCAAAAGGCATAAAACGAAAAGCTGTATATAAATTATGACATACAATTCTGTAAATTTTAAAAAAATTAAAAAAAACTATTGCATTTTCTATAAGATTATGATAAAATAAGTATATTGATTTTTTATCAATTTTCAACAGAATACCCCACTTATAAGTGAAGTGGATGAATGTCTTGACAAAAAATTGATAGATGATATAATAAAGCTGATATTTAGAATATGATAAGATGTCATATTCAGTTGCCTGTATCACAAAGAGCGAAAACCAAGCCGTTGATGCAGAGATTATGAAAGGAGAATGGATTAGTAGTTAGTCATACTGCTATGATAAGGGTTTGTCAGGTATCCTCTATCCTATAACGTAACCATTCGCATAGTGTGAAGTCAGCAAAACAGACAACCTGAAAAACCGTGGGACACACGGGTTAGCTCGTTTATGCTTAGTACGTTGGTGCTATCGAGCGAGAAGCATCCACCTCTATAGGTGGTGGAGAATGTCACGTATTGAAAAGGAGGTGCAACCCACAATGGCAAAGTGCGAAGTTTGCGGAAAGGGTGTTACTTTCGGTATTAAAGTTTCCCATTCACACAGAAGAACTAACAGAACTTGGAAGCCAAATGTAAAGCGTGTTAAGGCTATCGTTAAGGGTACTCCTTGCCACATTTATGTTTGCTCAAGATGTCTGCGTTCAAATAAGGTAGAAAGAGCTTAATCGATATTATATTAACGCTTTCAGGCAGTAGACTTTTTTGTCAAGTTTACTGCTTTTCCTTTTTATAATAAAAAAACATAAGCTGAGGTTTCCAAAAAATTCAGAAATAGACAATTGTACTGAAATAGATGTTCATTTATTAGAACGGTTGGAAAAAGAGGAATTAAAAAATGAATATATATACATTAGAACCTTGTAATGATTATAAATCTTGCTTTCTTGTTGACAAAAATAACAATACAATATTAGATAATTTTAAATTTGATGAATTTGAAAAACATAAATATAAACGAAAAATAATATTTGCTGACACTGCATATCCTATTGGGGATTTTTTATGGTATTGGGGGCAAAGTGGAACAATACTAATAAGTCAGAAAGCTAAAAATATATTTGAAAAAAACGTTAATAACATTCAATATATTTCTGTTGAAACACCTCACTTTTCATCAGAAAGATTTTATTTAATAAATATTTTAAACTATGAAGATGTTTTAGATATGTCTTTAAGCGAATATTCTACTATGATTAACTATGTAGGCGAAGAAGTTGTATATGAAATCAAATCTTATAAATTTAAAAATGAAGTTAAAAATTTACTTATTTTTAAATTAAAAATAAAAGATAAAAAAAGGGAAAATGTAATCTTTGTTACAGATAAATTTGTGAAAATCATACAAGATAATAATTTAACAGGAATTGACTTTGAAAAAATATCTGAAATAAAATAATTAAATTTATTTTACAATTAAAAAACATAAGCTGAGGTTTCCGAAAAATTCGGAAATCCCAGCTTTTTATTATATGTTTTAGTTTTCCTTTGTTATCATCTTGTTTATAGCACTTATTAATGCTGTTACTGATGCAACAATAATATCAGTGTGTATTCCTGCACCCCAGAATATTTCATTTGTCTTTTCACTCTTAATTCCAACATATGCAACAGCCTGTGATTTTGAGGTGTTTTCAAGTGCGTGTTCTTCATATGATGTTATTGTATATGCAAAGTCTGTTCTATCCTTTATGGCATTACTTACAGCGTCAAGACGACCGTTTCCGTGAGCTTCACAATTTATGAATGAATCATTCATCTTAATTGTTACTTCTGCATTTATTCCACCATTTACCTGTTTGTAATGAGCCTCTGAAAATTCTATAGGAGAATTTATATTAAGATAATTTTCACAGAATATATTGTAAATTTCATCTGGCATAAGTTCCTTATGGTTATGGTCAGATACGCTCTTGACAAGGTATCCGAACTGTTCACGCATTTTCGGAGGAAGATTAAAGCCATATTTCTGTTCGAGGAGGTAACCTATACCACCTTTTCCCGACTGGCTGTTTATACGAATAACATCGCCGTCATATTCTCTGCCTACGTCCTTAGGGTCAATAGGAAGATATGGAACTGTCCAGTAACGGCAGTCGTGGTCTTCACGCCACTTCATACCCTTGGCAATTGCGTCCTGATGAGAACCGCTGAATGCTGCGAATACAAGCTGACCAGCATAAGGCTGTCTTTCATAAACGTGCATTCTTGTAACCTTTTCATATATTTCAATTACTGAATTTATATCGCTGAAATCAAGCTCTGGGTCTACACCTTGAGAGAACATATTCATAGCAAGAGTTACTATGTCAACATTTCCTGTACGTTCACCATTCCCGAAAAGAGTACCTTCAATTCTGTCAGCACCTGCAAGGAGTCCCATTTCACTGTCAGCAACTGCACAGCCTCTGTCGTTGTGAGGGTGGAGCGAGATTACAAGATTTTCTCTGTCAAGGAGATTGTCACACATATATTCAACCTGATTTGCATAAACGTGAGGCATTGAATGTGATACAGTAACAGGAAGATTTATTATAACCTTATTGTCCGGAGTTGGTTTCCATACTTTTATAACTTCATTGCATATTTCAAGAGCATATTCCATTTCAGTTCCCGTAAAACTTTCGGGAGAATATTCAAATCTGAAATTGCCCTCTGTCTTTTCTCTGTATTCAAGGCACATTTTTGCACCTGCAACAGCAATATCAATAATTTCTTTCTTATCCTTTTTGAAAACCTGTTCACGCTGAGCAACTGATGTTGAGTTATAAAGATGAACTATTGCATTTTTACAGCCTTTGAGAGCCTCAAAAGTTTTGGCAATAATATGCTCTCTTGATTGAGTAAGAACCTGAATAGCAACATCATCGGGGATTAAATCCTGTTCGATAAGAGCACGACAGAATTCGTATTCTGTTTCGGAAGCAGCAGGGAAGCCTATTTCAATTTCCTTGAAACCGAGTTTAACAAGAAATTTAAAAAATTCGAGTTTTTCCTCAAGGCTCATAGGGATTATAAGTGCCTGATTTCCGTCACGAAGGTCAACGCTACACCATATTGGTGCTTTTTCGATATATGATTTTTCAGCCCATTTCATTTTTGTTACAGGCGGGTTGAAAAATTGTCTTGTGTATTTGCTGTAATTTTCCATAAATATTGACTCCTTTATAAAATTGTAAATCAAAAAAGCCCCGTCAGTTTATGTTGTATACCAACATAAAGAGACGAAGGCATAAAAACTCCGTGGTACCACTCTTAATTGATACAAAAAATGTATCCACTCATTTCACATCATATAATGTGATTCTCTGTAACGGGAGAAAACCGTTCAAACCTACTTTTAATAAATTTCAGCCGACTGCTCAAGGACGAGTTATGGTTAAAGAATGATACTGTTTTGCACCATACAACAGCTCTCTGAAAACATAAACTTTAACTTTTATTCCTGTCATTGCATTTAAAAAATATTATAATAATATAATATTATAAAACAACTGTTTTGTCAAGTCTTTTTTTATAAAAAAGTGTCGGAATGTAGCAGATACAAACCGACATAAAAAGCATTCAAATTATTATGATGAAAAATTTTAGTATATGAATATTCCAGAAAGAAATTCATTGTTGATATTGTATCATAATTAATTTCATAATTCAATGTTAGATGTATAGATGGTTGTTTTTATTGCATATATGGTATTTTTTTGTAAAGGAGAGAGGATATGAAATACATATTTATTTTTATGGTAATTGCATCTGTCATTTATGGAATATTTTCGGGAAATACTGTTGATGTTTCAAATGCAATTCTTGAGGAGGGAGTTAATGCAGTAGAACTTTCATTTTATATGATGGGAGGAATGTGCGTTTGGGGAGGTGTTATGAGAGTTGCTGAAAAATCGGGGATAACTGATTTTATATGCAGAATTTTTTCACCTCTTGCAAAAATTATTTTCAGAGGAATTAATCCGAATGGAAAAGCCTTTAAAGCGATGTGTATGAATATAACAGCAAATCTTCTGGGACTTGGAAATGCTGCAACTCCGTTTGGAATTGAGGCAATGAAAGAGCTTGAAAAGGAGGAAAAAACGTCTGATACAGCAAGTGCTAATATGATATTGTTTACAGTACTTAATACAGCATCTATAACGCTTATTCCATCAACAGTTGCATCACTGCGTTTAAGGCACGGTTCACAAACTCCATTTGATATATTACCTGCCGTTCTTATAAATTCAGTAATTTCAGTGACATTCTCTCTTATTTCTGCGATTTTGCTTAATTCCATTTCAAAAGGAGGGAAAAACAAATGAGTTGGTCTGATTATGCAGTTCCTGTTGTTGTTTTATTGGTTTTTATCTGTGGAGCATTAAGAAAAAAAGATGTTTTCAATGATTTTATTGAAGGTGCTGAACAGAATATGAAAGTATCTTTTGAAATATTACCTGTGCTTATTACAGTTATGACTGCAATAGGAATGATGAAAGCATCAGGATTACTTGATTTTTTAACAGGTCTTATACAGCCACTCGCAACTTTTCTTGGATTTCCCTCTGAATGTGTTCCCCTTGCACTTATAAGACCTGTTTCGGGAAGTGGAGCTTCTGCTGTATTTGAAAATATTTTAAAAGATGTTTCACCAGATAGCTTTGCAGGAAGAACTGCAAGTGTGCTTATGGGTTCAAGTGAAACTACATTTTATACAATTGCAGTATATTTTGGAGCGACAAAAATAACAAAGACAAGGCATACTCTTGGTTGTTCTCTTATAGGAGATATTGCAGGTTTTATATTCAGCTCATTAATTGTAAGACTTATTATGTATTAATTTTCAATGCCCTTTCCATAAAAGCTTCAGTTGAAAGATTTCCGTCCCTGTTATATCTGTCAAGACCATAAAGACATTGTGAATTTTTTATAATATAATTTGGCTTTTCATAACAAGTAAAAGTAGCCTTTATGCCTAAATCTTTAAGTACGGGAATACTTTCACGGCTTATATATCCGAATGGATATGCAAAAGATATGGGAAATAAATCAGCTTCACTGCTTAACTTATTCTGTAACTTTCCTATATCTTCAGAAAGTATCTGTGAATATTCTTCCTCTGTTTCATATAAAAGCTTTGAACAGCCCTTTCTTGAATTGTTGCTGTGCATTGAGTATGTATGGTTTCCTATTTCAATTCTTGAGTTTTTGGAAATATCGGAAATATCCTCCCAGGTAAGATATGAATATTCGGGAATATGGGAGTCACGTTGGGAGGCTGAATCGCAGTATTCTCCTACTACTGATATAACAGCATCCATATCATACTTTTCAAGGAGGGGTATGAGATAATATGCATTATTGTAAAAACCATCATCAAGGGTTATCATTACAGGCTTTTCTGGAAGTGGAATATCTTTTTCTATATAATTTATCAAATCATCAGTAAGAACAGTTTCATATCCATTATCTTTAAGATATTTCATATCTTTTTCTATAGTTTCGGGAGTTACTACATATTCATTTACTTTTGAAACATCGTCAACAATGCTATGATACATTATTACAGGCAAAAAAATTCCTTCTCTGCTGTCATATTCAAGTGCTGACCAGTCTATTCCCGAATATTTTGTAAAAAGAATAACGGAAATAATTATTGTCAAATCGGTAATAAAAAGCCTTAAAAACTTTTTGCTGTTAAAGCATCTGTACATAATGCCTCAGCTCCTCTTTATAATCTTATTGTATTTAAGTATATTGCTTTATTGCATAAATTATGTTGATTAAAAATATATATAGGATTAAGAGACTTTTAACAGTTAAATAAAAGTTATAAAAAACTGTAAAAAAATAAAATAATTATAAAAGGGGGTGAAACCGTTACTGAAATAATTGACT
>JAZKXQ010000122.1:0-1060 GCA_045611725.1 Oscillospiraceae bacterium | reverse complement strand
CTGAAACACCTGTAACTTATGAAACAGAAAACTATAAGGGATTTTATGTTCCTGCCAAATTCAGTGATGTTGAAAAATATTGCATTGAAGATAAGGATAATTATAACAAGCTTTTCAAAATTGAAAGCGTTGAAGAACTTCCCGAAAGTCTTGACAGCAATGTATACAATGAAGAATTTTTCAAGGATAATGTGCTTTATACTGCAATTACCTGCCACGGTTCACTTGAATGGGTAGAAGTAAAGTCAGTAGGAACTTCCGAAACAGGTGGTTATGTACTTAACATTGAAACCTGTGGAAGTAACCGAGTTGATGATTTAAGATATTTCTTTGTAGGTTTTGAAGTTTCAAGAGATGTTGCAAACAATGCAGAAGCTATCGAACTGAAAGAAACAAAGCCTCTTGTTGACAAATATGTTGAAAATAAAGATATAATAACAGAACAGAGCAAGTTTACTCTTGTAAATCCTGACAGTGTAAATGTTAACCTTAGAAATATTGTAAACTCTACTGGAAATTACAACAGCAAAGTTATTGGTACTGTTGAAGAACTCAAAGAAATAACATCTGACACAGAACTTCTTGCAAAATATGATGAAACATTCTTTGAAAACAATTATGTTACATTTGCAAAGTGGTTGGGATACAAAGGTACAGAATACAGCCTTAGCAAAACTGAATACTCAAATTATATAGCTGATTATGAACCTGAAAACAACTCTTACAGCTATCTTGAAATGTATGTGGGCAGAGATACAACTTCAGCAACAGATGAAATACAGCAATATTGTTCTGCTATGGAAATAAGCAAGGACGCTTTCAAAATTGATTATGGTTCAAAAATCTTCAATATGATATTTGCTGACCAGCAAAATCTTGACGAAGAAGAAACTTTTTTAAACGGCGATATTAATCTTGATGGTTCTGTTGATGTTCTTGACCTTGGAACATTAAAGACAGCTGTTACTCAACAGATTGATTTAACAGAAAATCAGAACTACACAGCAACAGGAGATACTACAACAGCTCCAGATGTAAGAAACGTTACAAGAATGAATCA
>JAZKXQ010000121.1:0-10388 GCA_045611725.1 Oscillospiraceae bacterium | reverse complement strand
AGAATTAAAAAATAAAATAAACGGATATAATATACTTATACAGAATAAAACTGCAAAATCGGAAGAACACAGAAAATTATATGATAAACTTCTGCTTGATATAAACAGTATTCAGCAGAAAATTAAAATCCTTAACGACCTTGAACGCAGTATGGAGGGCTTTAGCTACAGCGTTAAGGAGATTATGAAAAATAATCTTAAAGGCGTAAAAGGTACTGTTGCACAGCTTATAAAAGTAGACAGTAAATTCAGTGTTGCCATTGAAACAGCCCTCGGAGGTGCTTTGCAGAATATTATTGTTGAGAATGAACAATCTGCAAAGGATTGTATAAATTTTCTTAAACAGCGTAAGGCAGGACGTTCAACATTCCTCCCGATAACATCTGTAAAAGGCAGTGAACTTGCTGAACAGAATGTAAGAAATGAATATGGTTTTGTTGCTGTTGCAAGTGATGTTGCAGTTACTGATAATCAGTACAGGGATATTATAAAATCTCTGCTTGGAAGAACTGTTATTGCTGATAATATCGACTCGGCAGGTGACATAGCTAAAAAATACAGATATAAATTCAGAATAGTTACTCTTGATGGTCAGATTGTAAATGCAGGAGGTTCTTTCACCGGAGGTTCTCTTTCACGCTCGGCAGGTATGCTTTCAAGAAAAAATGAAATAGAAAATCTTAATGCACAGCTTATTGAAAATGAGAATAAAAAATCCGATTATGAAAATACAAGGATTAAAATTCAACAGGATTTGCAGAAAATAAATTCCGAAACGGAAAATCTTAAAAATGAATTAAACAGAATTTCTGCTGATAAAGTTAATTTTATCGCTGAGGAAAAAAGACTCGTTTCAATGTGTGAACAGGCTGAAATTCAGTTCAGGGAGTCAGATGTTTCCCTTAATGTTCTTAAAAATCGTATTAAATCCCAGTCACAGATGTATGAAAATGCTGTTAAGGAACTTGAAACGCTCGAAAAACAGATTTCAGAAGCTGAAAAAAATATTGCAACTGAAAAAAGTAAAAGGGAAGAAGTACGCTTGAAGCGTGAAGAACTTTCTTCAAAGCTTTCAGATTTAAGAATTAAACAGGTGGAAATTATGAAAAATAATGAACTTGTTTCAGGAGAAATAAAATCCCTTTCAGATTTAATTCAGCAGTGCGATGATGAAAACAGGAAAATTATTGAGGAAATCAATATTCAGAAACGAGTTTCTGCTGAAAAGGAAAATCAGATTGCACAGTTCAGAAAAAAGCTTGAAGATATAGAAGAAACTGTTCAGAAATTTTCAGATGAAATAGAAAATCAGCGTAAAACTCAGCAGGAACACGAAAATCAGAGAGATAAAATAAATTCTGATATAAAATCTCTCAATGATACAAAAGAAAGCCTTACCAAAGAACTTACAAGGCTTGAGGAAAGACGTTCTTCCGTTATCAGAGAAAGTGATAATGTAGTTTCTCAAATCTGGGATAGCTATGAGCTTACACGTTCAGAGGCTGAACAGATTGCAAAGCCTGTTGAAAATATGATTAAGGCACAGAAAGAACTTAATGAAATCAGAAATAAAATAAAAGGCCTTGGAAATGTCAATGTTGACGCTGTTGACGAATACAGGGAGGTTTCTGAAAGATATGAATTTTTAACGGCTCAGCTTAATGATGTTGTAAATTCAAGAGATGAACTCTTAAAGCTTATTGAAAATCTTACTTCCGATATGTGCAGAATATTCTCGGAATGTTTTGCTGATATAAACAGAAATTTCAAAAAGATATTCAGAGAGCTTTTCGGAGGCGGCGATGCTGAACTTGTACTTGATGAGCCTGAAAATGTTCTTGAATCGGGTATAGAAATAAAGGTTGCACCTCCTGGGAAAGTAATAAAAAATCTTATTTCCCTTTCGGGTGGTGAGCAGTCATTTATTGCAATTGCTTTATATTTTGCGATACTTAAAATAAGACCTGCACCTTTTTGCATACTTGATGAAATAGATGCTGCTCTTGATGATGTGAATGTTTCAAAGTATGCTTCATATCTTAAAAATTTTACACATTCAACCCAGTTTATTACTGTTACTCACAGGCGTGGGACTATGGATTGTGCCAATATTCTCTATGGAGTAACTATGCAGGAAAATGGTGTTTCAAAGCTTTTAAAGCTTGATAACAGTAATCTTGCTGATAACTTATCATAATTTTTTATTTTGCAAGGAGGAGATGAAAAAAATGAACTTTTTTGAAAAAATAAAACAAGGACTTATAAAAACTAAAAATTCAATGCTTGGAAGAATAAAAGGAGTTCTTAATTCCTTTACCAAAATTGATGAAGATTTATTTGAAGAGCTTGAAGAAACTATGATAATGAGCGATATGGGAGTTGAAACTTCAACTCGTATATGTGATGAATTAAGAAAAAAAATAAAAGAGAGAGGTATCACAGACCCTTCGCTTATTATGGAGCTTATACAGGAAATTATTGCTGAAATGATGGGGGACGATACAGAGCTTAATCTTTCAACCACTCCTTCTGTAATTCTTGTAATAGGTGTAAATGGTGCAGGAAAAACTACTACCATAGGAAAGCTTTGTTATCAGCTGAGAAATGAAGGTAAAAAAGTTATCGTTGCAGCTGCTGATACTTTCAGAGCAGCAGCTGTTGAACAGCTTGACATATGGTGTCAACGTGCAGGTGTTGATATTGTAAAGCATAGCGAAGGTTCTGACCCTGCGTCAGTAGTATTTGACGCTGTAACGGCTGCAAAGGCGAGAAATTGCGATGTTGTTGTATGCGATACGGCAGGACGTCTGCATAATAAGAAAAATCTTATGGACGAACTTGCTAAAATCAACAGGGTAATTGATAAACAGGCTGAGGGCTGTGCTAAGGAAGTTTTACTCGTTCTTGATGCAACTACAGGACAGAATGCAGTAAATCAGGCAAGACTCTTTAAAGAGGCGGCTGGTATTACAGGTATAGTTCTTACTAAACTTGATGGTACTGCAAAGGGTGGTATAGTAATTTCTATAAAGAATGAGCTTAATATTCCTGTAAAGCTTATAGGTCTTGGAGAAAAAATTGATGATTTACAGTCATTCAACAGCCGTGATTTTGTAAGAGCATTGTTTGATGATGATTCAGAGCCGAAAATAAAAGAATCCGATTATGAACGTCTTGAAGGAAATGAGGACGTTGAATATACAGAAGAAAATACTGAAACTCCACAGGAAGATAATTCAGAAGAAATAACTTTCAATGTTGTATCAGATGTTACAAGCCTTGGAACAGATACAGTATCAGATGATGAAGCTGAAGAACAGGTCGAGGAAGATGCTGAAACAGAAGTTTTCAGAACTCAGGTTCTTGGAGATGATGAAGAATCTGAAAAGGCAGATGATACAATAGTTACTCTTGGAGATAAATCCAATATTGATAGTGGAACTATATGGAATGTAGTAACAGATGAAGATAATCAGACTGTAGAAGAAAATACAGAAGAAGTATCAGAGGCTGAAGAACAGGAAAATGAAGAAAATACGGAAGAAGAAATTCAGCCTAAGAAAAAGAAGTTCAGCTTTGGAAATCTTTTCAAGCGTAAGGATAAAAAGAAGAAATAAGAGGTGCTTATATGAAAATTATACTTGCATCAAACAATAAGAATAAATTAAGGGAAATAAGAGAAATTATTGAGCCTTTCGGATATGAAGTAATTTCTCTTAAAGAGGCAGGAATAACTGCTGACCCTGATGAAAACGGGAAAACATTTGAAGAAAATGCATTTATAAAAGCTAAATGTATTTATGATATGTGCGAGGAAAAATGCTGTGTCCTTGCAGATGACAGCGGACTTGAAGTCGATTATCTCAATAAAGCCCCTGGGATATATTCAAGCAGATATGCTGGAGAAAATGCTACAGATTCCCAGAGATGCGATAAAATTCTTTCAGAACTTGAGGGAGTACCTAAGGAAAAACGTACCGCACGTTTTGTATGCGTTCTCAGTTTTATAGATAAGGATGGAAATTCAAGTGCTGTAAGAGGAGAATGTGAGGGATATATAGGCTTTGAGCATAAGGGTGAAAATGGTTTCGGCTATGACCCGATTTTTATGTATGGCGATATGTCCTTTGCTGAAATATCAGCAGATATGAAGAATAATGTGAGCCATAGGTCTGACGCATTAAGGAAATTTACTGAAATTATAAAGGAGAAAAAATATGCTGACAAGTAAACAGAGAGCAAAACTCAGAAGTATTGCAAGTACAGAAGATACTATCTTCCAGATTGGAAAAGGTGGTATTCCTGAAACTCTTGTAAATCAGGTTGAAGACGCTCTTAGAGTAAGAGAAATAGTTAAAATAAAAGTTCTTGAAAATTCAGCTTACAATTCCCGTGAGGCAGGTGAGGAACTTGCTGAAAAGACAGGTTCTGAACTCGTTCAGGTTATCGGAAGTAAGTTTGTGCTTTACAAAAGAAATCCAAAAGACCCTGTTATAAAAATCTGATGATTAAAACAGGGATTTTCGGTGGAAGTTTTAATCCTGTTCATAACGGACATATTCATCTTGCCGAAAGCGTTAAAAAACAGCTTAATCTCGATAAGGTTATTATGATACCTGCGAATATATCTCCGAATAAAAACTGTGATGATTATGCTGATGGCAATGACAGGCTTGAAATGTGTCGTCTTGCATCTGAAAATATTGAATGGCTTGAAGTAAGTAACTGGGAACTTATGCAAAATTCCATAAGCTACACATATAACACTATAATGCATTTCAGAAAAAATTATCCTCATTATTCACTTTATCTTATGACAGGAAGTGATATGTTTCTTTCTTTTGATAAATGGTACAGATACAGAGAAATCCTTGAAAATGTGACTCTTGCAGTGGTTTCAAGAGATAATGAGGATACTGAAAAGCTTTATGAAATGCAGAAAGAATTAAGCAGATATGGGAATACTGTTATAGTCAATACTCCAGTGCTTGAAATTTCTTCATCTCAAATAAGAAAAAGTATAGATAATCCAGAGTTTTGTTCTTGCTATTTGAATGAAAAAGTAGTACAATATATAATACAAAAGAAATTATATATATAAGGTGGTTTCTGACATTTTTGTAATTCTATGAAAAGTGGTGGTTTGGTGTATAATGTTGATGAAATGAAAGATTATCTTAGAGAACATCTTTCAAAAAAAAGATTTGTTCATTCACTTAATGTTGCTGATGAATGTCTTGCACTTGCCAGAATTTATGGAGAAGATGAGGAAAAATGCTATTTTGCAGGTCTGATACACGATATATGTAAAGAAATACCCTCAGAAAATCAGCGTGAAATGGTCATTAAAAGCCGTTTTGAAGTAGGTCAGTCAGAACTTTCTTCAAAGGCATTATGGCATTCCATAGCAGGTGCGTGGTATGCTGAAAATGTTATAGGAATTTCAGATAAGGATATTATCAATGCCATAAGATTTCATACCGTAGGCAGAGCAGGAATGAAAAGAATTGAAGAAATTGTATATCTTGGTGACCTTGTATCAGCTGACAGAACTTATAAAGATGTTAAAAGAATGAAAAAACTTGCCTATACTGATATAAATAAAGCTATGCTTGAAGCTCTTAAATTTTCAATAACAAGTGTTCTTGAGAAAGATGGGTATATTCCCAATCATACTACGGAGGCATATAATCAGTATGCTTTTCTTAGTGGAAATAAAGATAAATAGGAGTGGAAGCAATGGCTGACAAGGGTAAAAAAAAGAAAAAATCAGGTGGAATTTCTGCTGTTGAAGTAGCTATAATACTTGTTATAATAACTCTGCTTATAACTTGTATATATATGCTTATAAAGCCTACTTTAAGAGAAACGCAACCTCTGGGAAATATTGAGGGAGTTCTTGATAAGGATTACAGCAGTTATGAGCTTAAAGAATCAGATGTTGAAAAGAGAAATGATTTTCTCGACATAGACCAGATTATCGAAGGTCAGCTTACGGTTCTTTGTATGGGATTTGATGAACAGGGACAGAATGCAGATGTTTTAATGCTTTTTCTTTTTGATATAAAAAATCATACAATAAATGTTCTGCAAATTCCAAGGGATAGCTTTGTAAAAATCGGTCAGACAGGAAAAATAAATGGTGTTTATCTTAACGGAGATGAAGAACTTACTCCTATTAATCGTATAGTAAGTGTTGTAAGGGAAACTTTTGGGATACCAATTGACAGGTATATTACCATAAACTGTAATGATGTTCCTCCGGTAGTAGATATGATAGGCGGTATTCCGATTGATGTTCCTGAACAGATTATATATGAAGCCGATAAGATAATAAATGCAGGTGAACAGGTTCTCACAGGTCAACAGGCTGAATGGTTTGTAAGATTCAGACACGATTATACGGAAGGCGATATAGGACGAGTAAAGGCTCAGAGAATTTTCCTTGCGGCAGCTATGAATAAAATGATGGAGATGGGGCCGGAGCTTATAACAATGCTTCCCGAACTTTCAGAATATATAAATTCAGACCTTACATCAGGGGAATTAAGCAGTCTTGCTGATTTTGCAACACAGGTTGCTATGGAGAATATTTCTGTTTATATGGTTCCCGGTGAAGGTGCTACTTATAATGGCTATTCAGTATGGTCAATGCATCGTGACGCTACAACAGAACTTATGAATAATCATTTCAGACCACATCAATCTGATGTAAATTCCCTGCCTATATATGAATTGTCAAATACTTCCGAATGGTATGACAATGAAGAAGATAATCTTAATGATATAATTGAGGGAGATGTTCCCGAAATTCCAAGAAATTAATATGAAAGGAATGATTTTATGACTCAGAATGAAAAAATTAAAACTATAGTTCAGGCTCTTAACAGCAAAAAGGCTGAAGATATTCAGATAATAGGAATTTCAGAACTTACAATACTCGGAGATTATTTTATAATCGCCAATGGTACAAGCTCAACTCATACAAAAACCCTTGCTGATGAGGCTGAATTTATGATGTCACAGAAGGGCATTGAACCTTCAGGAAAAGAAGGTCACGGAGGCTCTAACTGGATTATCCTTGACTATGATGATGTCGTTGTTCACGTTTTCTATAAGGAAACCCGTGAATACTATCAGCTTGAGCGTATGTGGGCAGATGGTAAAATTCTTGATGTAAACGATTTTATCGACTAACTGTATGAATATTCAGAAAGATAGAAAAAAACTCATTATATTTGCAGTAGTGTTTTCCGTATTGTATATTTTTGCTGCCGTTCTTTCAAATGATTTCTATACTGCTTTTGTAAGCATAGTTTTGTGGGGATTTATGTGCTTTGGTCATATCTGGGCTAAAAGTTCAAAGATACTGCTTGACGGTATTCTTATATGCGTTTATGCTGTTTCGGGGTGGCAGATTTTTCTTCAGTATAAAAATGGAGGAGAACTTCCACAGTTTGATATTCAGTTGCTGATTATGGTTATTGTGAATGTTTTTCTGCCACTTGCCGAAATAATTGTTATATATAAATCAAAAAGTATAACAGATTATTTCATTGACGCAAAGAAAAATAAAATAAATCCTGGTATAAAAAGATAGGAGTTTTTTATGGATACAAACAGTAATGCAAGGGTAATAGCTGTGTCAGTCGGAATTTATCAGATTTTAAAGGTTATTATTAATAGTATTATAGGAAGTTTTGTGCTTTCCGATTTACTTATCGCAATAGCTATATTTATAGTTCTTGCCGCAGGTGTTAAATATTGTAACTATGTATGTGCAGGTATTCTTTCAATAGTTGCAGTTTCACATCTTGGAACTAATATTGCCAACATCGGCTCAAATTTTATATATCTCATTGAAGGTATACTCGATATAGGTGCATCTGTTATACTCTGTGCTAATAAAGATGTCAGAGATTTTTTCTCAGGCAATAAACAATAATTGAATTTTTTATGTAAAGGATTGATATAACCAATGTCTAATACTTATGATTTTACTGCTCTTGAAAAGAAATGGCAGGAATACTGGGACGAAAACGGAACTTTTGAGGCTAAGAATGATTATTCAAAGCCTAAATTCTATGCTCTCGTTGAATTTCCTTATCCTTCAGGTCAGGGGCTTCATATAGGTCACCCAAGACCATATACTGCTATGGATATAGTTTCAAGAAAACGCAGACTTGAGGGCTATAATGTTCTTTTCCCTATGGGCTGGGATGCTTTTGGTCTTCCTACTGAAAACTATGCTATCAAGAATAAAATTCACCCTGCAATAGTTACTGAAAAGAATGTTGAGAGATTTAAAAGTCAGCTTAAAGCATTAGGACTTTCTTTTGACTGGAAAAGAGAAGTAAATACTACTGATGAGGATTATTTTAAATGGACACAGTGGATTTTTATTCAGATGTTCAAAAAAGGTCTTGCATATAAAAAGGAAATGGCTGTAAACTGGTGTACTTCCTGTAAGGTTGTTCTTGCCAATGAAGAAGTTGTTAATGGTGTTTGCGAAAGATGTAACGGTGAAGTTGTCAGAAAGGTAAAATCTCAGTGGATGCTTAAAATTACTGAATATGCTCAGCGTTTGCTTGATGACCTTTCAGAAGTTAACTACCTTGACAAGATAAAGCTTACACAGACTAACTGGATTGGTCGTTCAACAGGTGCTGAAGTTGATTTCACAGCTACTACAGGAGATGTGCTTACAGTATATACGACACGTCCCGATACTCTTTTCGGAGCTACTTATATGGTAATTTCTCCTGAACACCCTTATATTGAAAAATGGGCTGACAAGCTTGAAAATATGGAAGAAATAAAAGCTTATCAGGAGGCTGCTGCAAGAAAATCAGATTTTGACCGTACTGAAATGAATAAGGATAAAACAGGCGTTGAGCTTAAAGGCGTAAGGGCTGTAAATCCTGTAAATAATAAGGAAATACCTATCTTTATTTCCGACTATGTACTTATGAGTTATGGTACAGGTGCTATTATGGCTGTACCTGCACACGATACCCGTGACTATGAATTTGCTAAGGTTTTCAATCTCCCTATTATCGAAGTTGTTAAGGGTGGAGATATTGAAAAAGAGGCATTCACAGATTGTGCAACAGGTATTATGACAAACAGTGGTTTCCTTGATGGTCTTTCTGTTGAGGATGCAAAGGTTAAAATTAAAGAATGGCTTGAGGAATCCGGAAAAGGCAAGGCAAAGGTAAACTATAAACTTCGTGACTGGGTATTCTCACGCCAGAGATACTGGGGAGAACCTATTCCGATTGTTCACTGTGAAAAATGTGGATATGTTCCACTTCCTGAAAGTGAACTTCCTCTCAGACTTCCAGATGTTGAAAGCTATATGCCTACTGATAACGGCGAAAGTCCATTGTCAACTCTTGAAAGCTTTATAAATACTACTTGTCCGTGCTGTGGAGGTGCTGCAAAGCGTGAAACAGATACAATGCCTCAGTGGGCAGGTTCATCGTGGTACTTCCTCAGATACTGCGACCCTATGAACGATAAGGAACTTGCATCAAAAGAGGCTATTGATTACTGGATGCCTGTTGACTGGTATAACGGTGGTATGGAACATACTACACTTCACCTCCTCTATTCACGTTTCTGGAATAAATTCCTCTATGATATAGGTGCTGTTACACATAAAGAACCTTATATGAGAAGAACTTCACACGGAATGATTCTCGGTGAGGACGGACAGAAAATGTCTAAATCAAGAGGAAATGTTATAAATCCTGATGATGTTATAAAAACATATGGTGCTGATACTCTCAGACTTTATGAAATGTTTATCGGCGACTTTGAAAAGACTGCTCCTTGGAGTCCTTCAAGTATCAAGGGCTGTAAGAGATTTCTTGACAGAGTATGGGCTTTGCAGGATATGATTACTGATGGCGAAAGCTACAGAAAAGAACTTGAAAGCTCATTCCATAAAACTATAAAGAAGGTTTCAGAGGATATTGAATCCCTTAAATTCAATACTGCAATTGCATCTATGATGGCATTGCTTAATGAAATTTATGCTACAGGTTTAGTAAATCGTAAGGAACTCAAAGACCTTCTCATAATGCTTAACCCGTTTGCACCTCATATCACAGAAGAAATGTACAGTATTCTTGGATATGAAGATGTTCTTAATAAACAGGAATGGGTAAAATATGATGAACCTGCAAGAGTTCTGGATGGCGTAGATGTATCCACAATCGAATGGCGTTTCTCCAACAGCTATGGCGCAAAAATGTCATACAATGCTGAAACAAACACATACACAAAAGAACATATCAATCTGGCTTCCAACTTCTCCAA
Organism: Oscillospiraceae bacterium; assembly: GCA_045611725.1. GTDB lineage: Bacteria > Bacillota > Clostridia > Oscillospirales > Ruminococcaceae > UBA5884. The sequence goes on along the minus strand of JAZKXQ010000121.1, from coordinate 65 downwards.
ACCTCTTATCGATGCTGGCAACAACGGCGTAAATGTAGAGTTTGACAATGTATTTATTCTCTGGA
>JAZKXQ010000120.1:0-4227 GCA_045611725.1 Oscillospiraceae bacterium | reverse complement strand
ACCTCTGGTGCACCAGTTGTCACGCCAGTGGCACAGCTGGGCAGCTATGTGCGGAACGGATAAACGCTGAAAGCATCTAAGCGTGAAACCGACCCAAAGATAAGATATCCCACTGAGTAATCAGGTAAGACCCCTTGAAGACTACAAGGTTGATAGGCGCTAAGTGTAAGTGTTGTGAGGCATTAAGCTAGGGCGTACTAATAGGTCGAGGGCTTGACCACATCTTAAGTCAGGTTCTACATTACCAAGAGAAACGTTGAAGTTGTATTGTTCAGTTTTGAGGGTGCAAACCTTCAAAGATAGGGCTAATCGCCCGGAAGAAAGAGATTAGCCAGTGCTGATAACGCTCAGGTCCCACCTGTTCCCATTCCGAACACAGTAGTTAAACTGAGTCGTGCCGAAAATACTTGGTTGGACACGACCTGGGAAAATAAGGCGATGCCGACTTTTTCTTTTTTTATTTTCCCTCTGATTTTTCAGAGGTTTTTTATTTTTTAAAATTTTATTTGACATTACATAAAAATATGGTATAATTATTAAGGTATGTATATATCTGCTTAATTTTCAAATAACATTAATATATGAATTAATGGAGGCAGATAATATGTATATTAATAATAGTGAGTTTGATGAAAGTGAAAAGGATACTGAAGTTTCAGACAATAATAATCTTGAACAAATAGAGAAAATGGGAGATATAGTTTCTGAAAATTCAAAGTATTTGGTTCATTGCCTTACAATAATAGGGCAGATTGAAGGTCATTATGTTTTATCATCACAAAATAAGACTACGAAATATGAACATATAATACCTGTCCTTACTGCTGTCGAACAGGACAGAACAATAAAAGGACTTCTTATTATTCTCAATACTGCTGGAGGAGATGTTGAGGCAGGTCTTGCAATTGCTGAACTTATTGCGGGAATGAAAACTCCAACGGTATCGCTTGTGCTTGGCGGAGGTCATTCAATAGGAGTACCTCTCGCAGTGAGTGCAAAAAAATCCTTTATAGTTCCATCAGCTACTATGACTATTCACCCTGTAAGAATGAATGGTCTTGTGCTTGGAGTTCCTCAGACTCTGCATTATTTTGATAAAATGCAGGACAGAATAGTTAACTTTGTCACATCAAACAGCAATATATCTGAAGAATGTTTCAGAAAAATGCTTATGAAAACAGGTGAACTTGTAATGGATATGGGGACAGTGCTTGATGGTGAAATGGCAGTTGAAACAGGTCTTATTGACAAAATGGGCGGTCTTAGTGATGCTATTGAATGTCTTTATTCTCTGATTGAGGAAAGTGATGAAAAATATCCTGACAGCAATATTTCTGATAATTCATAATTTTGTATAACAATAAGGTTTGGAGGACATTTTACAATGACATTATTTGACGCAATTTTTCAGGCTATAATTCAAGGTCTGACGGAATTTCTTCCAGTTTCGAGTTCTGGTCATCTTTCATTATATCAGCATTTTACAGGAAATAGTGGTGAAGGTGCATTAATGTTTTCTGCTATCCTTCATCTTGGAACTTTGATAGCAGTTTTTATTGCTTTTCGTCAGAAAATATGTGCCTTAATAAAAGAATTGGGCTTTATGATAAAAGACATATTTACAGGTAAATTTAAGTGGAGTACAATGAATGGCGAACGCAGAATGATAATAATGCTTGTTATATCACTTCTGCTTCTCATTCCGTTCTACATATTCAAGGATTTCTTTTCAGGAATTTCAGAAGATGAAGATATACTAATTGAAGGATTTTGCTTTATATATACTTCAATTATTTTATCACTTTCTGACAGGGCTTCAAAAGGAAATAAACTTCCAGAAGATATTACTGTAAAAGATGCAGTGGTTGTCGGAGCATTTCAAGGTGTAGCATTACTCCCTGGAATATCACGTTCAGGCTCAACAATATGTGGAGGTCTTTTCAGTGGATTTTCAAGAGAAACAGCAGTAGAATATTCATTTATTCTTGGTATTCCTGCAATTCTTGGTGGAAGCCTTCTCTCTGTAAAAGATGCAATTGAAACAAATACAGTTGCAGTTGAACTTTTACCTTGCATAATTGGTATGATAGTTGCAGCAATAGTTGGAATACTTGCAATAAAAATGGTTTCGTGGCTTGTAAATTCAAATAAATTTAAAATTTTTGCGTGGTATACATTTATACTTGGTATAGTTGTTATTTCTATCGGAGTTTATGAAAAAATGGTAGGTATGAATATAGTTGATTATATCAAAAATGCATCAATAATGTAAAAAATATGAGTCTGGTTGAAAGCTTTTGTTAGTATTATATCTTCCAGACTCTTGTTTAATTATGGGAAAGGATTTATTACATATGTCTGATAAGAAAAAAGCAGAAATAGTAAAAGCTGACAAATCAAAAGACGATATGAATTATAATAATCATTTCTGGTCAGTTATTCTTTTTTCTGGTGGTATTCTTGTATTCCTTTTTGCAGTAATTGAAGGAAGTGCAGGTTGGCTGGAAATACATAAAGCATTAAGAGGACTTTTTGGAGTATCGGTTTTTGCTGTTCCTGTAATAATGACAGCTGTTTCATATATGATAGCACAGAGAAAGAAAAGTGATGACATTACAAAGCTTATAATACACGGATTGATTTTAATATGTATTATAAGTGCAGTTGTACAGATAATATTTTCGGGAGAAATACAGGGAGATGATTTGGATTACCGAATAAAATTTCTTTATGACAAAGGAATTTCCCTAAGAGGTGGAGGAGTTGCAAGTGCCTTGCTTGGAATACCTCTTATAGATTTTTTTGGAAGTACAGGAGCGAAAATAATAATAATTCTTTTGCTTTTTGTATTGATTATGCTTTTTATGAATATAAGCCTTATGGAGCTTTTCAATGTCGTTTTAAGACCTTTTCAGAATATAAAGGATTTTATAAAGCATATAAATGAGGAGGGAGTTTCAAACTATCTTTTCAGCTTTAATGGCCCTGATTATGAGGAGGACGAAGATGACGAGGAGGAAGAACCTGAACCGACAATAGCTGAAAATCGTATAAATATTTTTGAAAAGCTTATTAATTCAGTAAAAAATATAAATAAAAGCGATGATGAAACTGAAGAAGATGAAAAGAATGATGAAGTTATTGAAATTATGAATAATGCATCTGAAAACCGTAAAAAATCGGAAAGAAAATTTTCAAAGACTAAAAATCCTCCTGTTGCAGAAGTAACAGAGGAAGATTCAGATATAATAGATATTGAGATATTTGAAAAATATGATGGAGATATACCACCTGTAAAGGAAGAAATCAAGGAAAATAATGAAGAAAATAAAGATGATATAATTTTTGATATTGAGGAGATGCTAAAGAAACCTGTTGAAAAGGTTGTTCAAAATCGTTCTGAAAAGGAAATTGAAATAGATAAAATACTTGAGGAAATTCCAAAGGCTGAATATACAGAAGAAAAAAAGACTGTATACCAATTGCCACCTCTTGAGCTTTTAAAATATGGAACTGATAACAGTAAAAGTCCTAATTCTTCAGATGAGCTTAAAAGCACAGCAGAAAGGCTTGTTGATACTCTCAATAGTTTCGGAGTCCAGACAAGAATTATAGGAGTAAACAGAGGGCCTACAGTTACAAGATATGAAATTCAGCCGTCAGCAGGTGTAAAAGTATCAAAAATAGTTAATCTGTCTGATGATATAGCACTTAACCTTGCAGCCGCAGGAGTAAGAATAGAAGCTCCGATTCCTGGAAAACCAGCAGTTGGAATTGAAATCCCTAATAAAGCCAAAGATATGGTATCATTAAGGGAAATGCTTGAAAGCAATGAATTCAAGCGTTCAAAGAGTAAACTCTCATTTGCAGTAGGAAAAGATATTGCTGGTGAAACTATTATAGGCGATATAGCGAAAATGCCTCACATTATTATAGCGGGTTCCACAGGTTCGGGTAAATCTGTATGTACCAACTCGATAATTATGAGTATACTCTATAAAGCTACTCCAGAGGAAGTAAGACTTGTACTGATTGACCCGAAAATAGTTGAATTTAAGGTATATGATGGTATACCACATCTTCTCGTTCCTGTTGTTACAGACCCTAAAAAAGCAGCAGGTGCATTGAACTGGGCAGTTCAGGAAATGTTAAGACGTTATCAGCTTTTTGCGGATAATAATGTAAGGGATATTACAGGTTATAATGAATTTGCCGAAGAATGTGAAT
>JAZKXQ010000119.1:0-1626 GCA_045611725.1 Oscillospiraceae bacterium | reverse complement strand
ACTTGAGTACCGTCTTTGAAGCCTGGGAATAAGAATAAACGCTTTCCTCTCAGCTGGAAGTAACCATTATAAGATTTTACTTGATACATACGTCTTTTTTGCCATTCTTCATCATCAATAGCAACCATAGGTAAACGTCTTGAAAAATCTACCAAAGTATTGACAGAAATGGATTTATAGTCAGGAATCATGTCTTCCAAATCATATTCACACCAATCACCCAAACATTTCCAAGTGATACCATCTGATGTTTGACCGCTTTCTCCCTTTCTCAAATTCAAGGTAGCAGGAGAAACAGTGGAAATACCAGATGTAAGAGGCTGATAACGATAACCATCCATTGCGTTCTTTAATACATATACAGGTAGCCCATTTTGATAATATTGAGTACCATCTGCCCACTCACTATATGTTGTAAAGGTAAATTCTTCCAACATCTCATGAAAATTGACAGTATCAACCAATTCATCCAAAAGGGAATTCAAAATCTTGATGTTTTCTTGTACATGTAATTCAGTAGAGTTGAAGTAATTACTGATATTACTGTACATCCCTTCTCTGGTTAATATGTTATCAAGAAGATCTTTCGTAATCATTTTATATTCCTGTAATCTTTTTGTTTTTCTCTATCTATTAAGTATCTGTTTTTATGACCTGGTTTTTGTTAATTCACAACTATATCACCATAATCTGTCATAACCTTGAAATCTGATTCTTTGGCAAAATACCAATTATAAGAATCTACAAAAGCTTCAGTTACAACAGTTGAATTATCTATGTTACAACTTATTCTGGCATATGCTGCATTTGATGGAGATGTAGCCAAAACTGGACCATAATCAATAAAACCAGTTGACATTTGACTTTGGCTGATAAAATTATAACTACTATCATACCAAGCTATTCTATTTTGGAATGATTTTATTTTACTTGTTTTATTTCTACCATAAAATACATAAGAAGTGCTTGGATCTACTGAAATATAATCATTCAAGTAGAAATTTTGATTATGTGCTTGTATTGTTCCACTACTATCAATCCAATACCCTACTACTATATTTGCATGAGAAGGATATATGTTTCTTGTGCACTTAAATGGTAAAACTATAGTATCTGTAGATCTGGATGTATTAAATCCATTTGGTGATAAAGACCCACCAGAAGTCCAAGTAGCACCTTTGTCTCTTGAATAATAATAGGCTGAACCAGATGTAGCTATAACCATACTTTTTCCATCTGTAAGGAATTTTTGGCAAGCATTTGATGCAGAAGCCGCAGTATCAGTCGCAACTTTTGTCCAAGTTACAGCATCAGAAGAATACCATACTTGTTTTGCGTTTGGACAGAAAAAATACTCTTTGGTCCATGGACAATACCAACCATGCATACCATATTGTACTGGTTTTGTATTTGAGTCACCTATATTTATCACTGTATCTGTTTGTACATATTGAGTTTGTGGTAAAAGTTCATGTGTAATTGGATCATGTGTTCTCAATACTCTTATTGTTGCACTGTTATTTCCACTATACCAATAGAAAAATATATATCCAATACCAGGGAAATAATCAACAGATATGTATTTAAAAGTATTTCTTGATGGTTCTGCTGTTCCAAATAATTCAG
>JAZKXQ010000118.1:0-6319 GCA_045611725.1 Oscillospiraceae bacterium | reverse complement strand
TATTGCTTCAATAATCGGACTTATATTCCTCAGACCTATTTCTTCACTGCTTGGTGCTGAAGATCAAATGCTTGAAAATTGTGTTATGTATGGAAAATTTATTATACCTGCAATTCCTGCATTTATGCTTCAGAATGTATTCCAAAGCTTTATGGTTACTGCTGAAAAACCTAATCTTGGACTTGCTGTAACAGTTATGGCAGGAGTTACAAATATAATTCTTGATGCTCTTTTTGTTGCAGTATTTCAATGGGGACTTGCAGGAGCTGCAGTGGCAACTGCAATAAGTCAGATTACAGGCGGAATAATTCCTCTTATATATTTTATATTTCCGAATAAAAGCCTTTTAAGACTGGGAAAAACTGAATTTAATAAGCATTATCTCATAAGAACTGTTACAAATGGTTCTTCCGAGTTTATGACAAATATTTCTATGTCTGTAGTAAATATGCTTTACAACTTCCAGCTTATGAAAATTGCAGGTGAAAATGGTATTGCTGCATATGGAGTAATAATGTATGCTGCCTTCATATTTATATCAGTATTTCTTGGTTACTCGATAGGTTCAGCACCTATTGTGGGATATAATCACGGTGCTGAAAATCATAGTGAGCTTAAAAATATTTTTAAAAAAAGCCTTTTTATTATTGGGATTCTTGCATTAACTCTGACTGTTTCAGCAGAATGTCTAGCAAAACCTCTTTCACAAATTTTTACAGGATATGATTTAGAACTTTTTGAAATGACAAAAAAAGGATTTATGTTTTATTCTTTTTCATTTATTTTTGCAGGATTTAATATATATGCTTCATCATTCTTTACAGCCCTTAATAACGGACTCGTTTCAGCAATAATTTCATTCTTAAGAACTCTTGTTTTTCAGATTGTGTCAATTCTTCTGCTTCCTGTAATTTTCGGACTTAATGGAGTATGGATTTCAATATCTGTTGCTGAAATCCTTGCATTGATTATTTCTGTTACATTCTTTATAAAGAAAAAAGATATTTACCATTATGCATAGAAACAGCCCTCATCTTTTAAAGATGAGGACTTAAAAAATTTTTTAACTTATTTACAGTTAGAACCACATTATAATAAACTGTGACACAAGAACTATTGAAATAAGTGCTATAGGATATGCAGCAGCATATGCTGAAGCAACATTATCTGTCTTAGCAACACTAATAAGTGTACCAAGTGCAGGAGTTGATGTCATACCACCTGTAATACCACCAAGGTTGTTGAAAAGTGGAAGCTTGATAACATATTTTGCAAAGAAGAAACCTACAACCATAGGAACAATTGTCATTACAACGCCATATACAAAGTATTTTGGCTCAAAGTATTCAACGAAACTTGCACCGCCAGGGATACCAGCACCTATAAGAAATGCCATAAGACCAAATTCTCTGAAAACTTTAAGCATATGTGTATCAGGTGTAAGGCTTACAGGGCCAATATGACCGAAATGTGCAACAACAAGTGATGCAAGGAGGCATCCGCCTGTTGTACCAAGAGAAAATGTTGATGAACCCATTGGAATTTTAATACCACCAAGAAGCATACCAAGTACTACTGCAAGACCAAATGCTGCAATACCAAATTCATCAATGCTGAATTTACCTTCAGTTTTCTTTGATGCACCTGTATCAACTGATGTAATCTTTGCTCTTTCTTCGTCCATATTAGCTTTGCAAATCTTAGGAACAAGCTGTACAAAAAGAACTACGCCTACAACTCCGAAAAGATATGCAATACCGTGACCAACAGTTACAAGGTCTTCGACTTTTTCAACTGTTACTTCTACACCTTCGCCAAATACACTGCCATACTTTGCAGTTAATTCTTCAATTGAAAGTGAACTAACTGTATCCTTTGCTGCTGAGAATGCAGGAGTTGATGTCAAAGCACCTGAAAGAAGACCTACTGCCATAGCTGAATCACAGCCAAATCCCTTAACGCAAAGGATTGTTGTAAGACCGCCAAGAATAATTATAAGCAGTGAAAGTGCTGCGTATGATGTAAAATTCTTCTTGAGATTTGAGAAGAAGTTTGTACCTGCAATAAATCCTACTGAAGTTACGAACAGGATAAGACCAAGGTTTTCTACAATTTTAAGTGCATTTTTAGCTATTGAAATTTTCTCACCGTCTACAGTCATTGTAACTGTTTCCTGAAGTGTATCAAAGCTTAAAGCACCCATTAAAAGAGCTACGATAAATACACCGGCTGTACCAAGAGATACGCCTTTGATTGTAACACGTCCAAAAGCATAGCCCACAGCAGCTACGATAAAGACAAAGAACATTAAGTATGCTATTCCTGTGATGGATAAAACGCCACCAAATAAATTCATTTAAATAAACCTCCTGATATTATACACGATGATTATACATATAGTTATGTCGCAAACAATGAATAATCAATTACTTATGAGAATCAAGATATGCTTTTCTTCCGTCTTCATAAAGATTATTTCCTTCGCTGTCGATAATTACAACGAGTGGCATATCTTCAACATAAAGCTTTCTGAGAGCTTCTGCACCTAAATCTTCAAAAGCGATAAGTTCAGCCTTTTTGATACATTTTGCAAGTAATGCACCAGCACCACCAATTGCTCCGAAGTATACGCCATTATATTTTTTCATAGCGTCAATTACTTCTGGAAGTCTTGCACCCTTGCCTATCATACCTCTTGCACCTACTGACATCATTGTAGGAGCATATGCGTCCATACGTCCGCTTGTTGTAGGACCTGCAGAACCGATTACCTGTCCTGGCTTTGCAGGTGTAGGGCCTACATAGTAAATAGTAGCGTCCTTCGGGTCGAAAGGTATTTCTTCGCCCTTTGCGAGAGATTCGCACATTCTCTTATGTCCTGCATCTCTTGAAGTATAAATAGTACCTGTGAGAAGTACTTCATCACCTGAATGGAGAGATTTTGCAACTTCTTCTGTAAGAGGAAGTGTAATTTTCTTTTTAGCCATCTTAAATCACCTCCGATTTATGACGAGTTACGTGGCAGTTTATGTTAATTGCACACGGCATACCTGCGATATGTGTCGGAAGAGTTTCAATGTTAAGACCAATAGCTGTAGTCTTACCACCAAATCCCTGTGGGCCGATACCAAGCTGATTTATCTTTTCAAGCATTTCTTTTTCAAGGTCAGCATAAAATTCATCAGGATTTGATGAATCTATAGGACGCATAAGAGCCTTTTTAGCAAGTAATGCAGCCTTATCAAAAGTACCACCGATACCTACACCTACTACCATTGGAGGACACGGATTAGGTCCGGCTGTTTCAACAGTTTCAATGATAAAATCCTTGATACCCTGAAGTCCTGCAGATGGCTTGAACATACGGATAGCACTCATATTTTCACTGCCAAAACCCTTAGGGCCTACAGTAATCTTTACATTTTCACCAGGAACGATTTCAGTATAAATCATTGCAGGTGTATTGTCGCCTGTATTTCCACGTCTTACAGGGTCTTTTACAACTGATTTTCTAAGGTATCCCTTATCATAGCCTCTGCGAACACCTTCATTAACAGCGTCTTCAAGATTTCCACCTACGAGGTGAACGTCCTGACCGATTTCAAGGAATACACAAGCCATACCTGTATCCTGACAAATCGGCACACATTCATTATCAGCAATCTCAAAATTTTCAATGATATTATCAAGAACACCTTTTGCTATTTCACCGTCTTCACAGGCACGGCAATTCTTGATAGCACATTTTACATCTTCAGGAAGATGTGTGTTAGCTTCGATACAAAGCTTTTCGATTACATCAGTAAGCTGACTTACTTCGATTTCACGCATTGCATTAACACTCCTTAATTTATTTTTTTACTCAAATATTACCGCCGGACTTAAAGTCAGACTTTAAATCCACGCGGTAATATCAAATAATCAGAAATTATCTTTCGTGACGTGCATATTTAGGAAGAAGAAGTGGTGATACACCTTCTGATTCAACACCAGCAGACTTGAGCTCTTCAGCATATGCATTAATATGGTCAAGATTCATTTCACCGAGTTCAACGTTCTTAGCCTTTGCAGCAGCAGCCTTACCAGCATTTCTTCCGAATACGATAATATCAAGAAGTGAGTTACCCATAAGGCGATTTCTTCCGTGGATACCACCAACAGCTTCACCTGCAACGAGGAGATTGTCAATAGCCTTTGTAAATCCATCTCCACCGATTTCAAGACCACCATTCTGGTAATGAAGAGTTGGATAAATAAGAATTGGAAGCTTTCTCATATCAATGCCATAGTTCATATACATACGGAGCATTGCAGGGATACGCTTTTCAATAGTACCTTCTCCGCCAAGTCTTTCAATCATTGGAGTATCGAGCCATACACCGCTACCGAGAGGTGTTGTTACACCCTTTCCACGAGTTGTACATTCACGGATAATTGATGCAGCAGATACGTCACGAGTTTCGAGTGGGTGCATAAATGCTTCACCATCAACGTTTACGAGCATAGCTCCGAGTGAACGAACCTTTTCAGTAACGAGAGCACCGAAAATCTGTGAAGGATATGCAACACCTGTTGGGTGATACTGGATTGTATCCTGATAAAGAAGCGGAGCACCTGCACGGTAACCGATAACAAGACCGTCAGCTGTAGCACCATAATGGTTTGATGTAGGGAAATTCTGGTAGTGGAGACGACCTGCACCACCTGTTGCGATAATAACAGTCTTAGCTCTTGCAACCATATGGTCGCCTGTTTCCATATTGAGAAGAACTGCACCTGCAACCTGTCCCTTTGAATCCTTTATAAGTTCAACTGCTGATGTAAATTCAACAACAGGAATCTTTCTGTTAAGAACTTCATCTCTGAGAGTACGCATAATTTCAGCACCTGAATAGTCCTTACAAGCGTGCATTCTCTTTCTTGAAGTACCGCCACCGTGAGTTGTAACCATTCTTCCGTCAGCGTCCTTATCGAACATAACGCCGAGTTTGTTGAGCCACTGAATAGCATCAGGAGCTTCCATAACAAGACGTCTGAGAAGTTCAGGTCTTGCAGCAAAGTGACCACCACCGAATGCGTCGAGGTAATGCTGAACAGGTGAGTCATTTTCCTTGTCAGCAGCCTGAATACCGCCTTCAGCCATCATTGTGTTAGCGTCACCGATACGGAGCTTTGTAACTATCATTACATCAGCACCAGCTTCGTGAGCTTCAATAGCAGCTGAAGCACCTGCACCGCCACCGCCGATTACGAGTACGTCAACATCATATTCAGCTTTGCTGAGGTCAATTTTTTCATTGAGGATACGGCTGTTTGAATGAAGAAGCTGACCGAGTTCAAAAGGAACTTTCTGTCCCTTGTTAGCTCCTACCTTAATTTCAGCGAAACCGTCTTCTCTGTAGTCAGGGTGATAAGCCTTGAGAAGCTCTGATTTTTCATCAGCAGTCATACGTCTTGGTTCCATACCCATACGTTCATCTCGTGTTGCTTCCACCTTTTTAATAGATTCCATCATTTCTGGTGTAAACATAGCTTTATCCCTCCCTTATTTCTCAATCTCTCTTGTATTGTAAAGTTCCTGCATTTCAGTAATAGGCTTCTGCATAATCTGTTCAATAAGCTCATCATACTGACCCTTATTGATTTCTTCAACTCTGTTACTGAGATGTTCTGTTTCAGGAGCGATATACTTACCTGTAAGACGTCTTGCAAGAAGACCAACCATTGGGTGAGAAATACCAGCAGGGCATCTTACTGAACAACATCCACAGCTTACGCAGTCGAATGATTCTTCAGCACATTTTTCAAATTCGCCTCTCTGAGCGTATGCAATATACTGCATAACATTCAAATCCTGAGTACAAGCCTTTGTACAAGCATTACAACCGATACAGCTGTAGATTTCAGGATAAAGCTCCATCATAATCTGCTGTGTAGGCTTGATTTCATTTATATCATATGTTCTCTTATCAGTTGGGAAGAATGGGATACTTGCTACATACATACCTTCTTCAACCTGTGTCTGACAAGCAAGACAGGTTTTGAGTTCATTCTGACCCTTGATTCTGTATATTGTTGCACAAGCACCGCAGAATCCATGACGGCAGCCACAGCCTCTGTTGAGGGTATAACCTGCATATTCCATAGCTGTCATAATGGTAAGGTCTGCCGGTACGCTGTATTTTTTACCGAAAAAATATACATTTACCATATTTTCCATTTTATTTTCAGTTCCTTTCGCATTAATACTCATTCGGGAGTTCATCAATTTCATCAAAGCGGAATACAGGTCCGTCCTTGCAGACATACTTTGAACCTA
>JAZKXQ010000117.1:0-3675 GCA_045611725.1 Oscillospiraceae bacterium | reverse complement strand
ATTTTTTCAGTATCTTTATCAATATATCTTTTTTCCTTTACAGATTTTTTCCATACATCTATTTCATCATCAACTATTATTATATCTCTGTAAAGCTCAAAAAAGTATATTTTTATACGCTTTGTTTCAAAACTGTATTCAAATGCCAAATCCTTTACCATACTTAATACAAATCTGTATTCGCTTATCTTATATTCTGAAGCGTATATAAGACGCTCAAGGGAAAATATATCGTGCAGGGATATATCTATAAAAACATTATCATCTTTTGAAAGTATTCTGTTCTGATTGATTGAAAGAAGCATATATCTGTAATCATCTCTTAAACCTTTCATTCTTACAACAGTTTTTATTGTTTCTGATTCTCCAACTGAAGTTATTATATTAACAAAGCTTTCAAAATCATCATCGTGTATAGTTCTTTTTATTGAATAAAGAACATCATTTCCAAAATAATGAAAAAATGCCTCGTCAGCACTTTGTGTATGAAGATTTGAATCTATTGTAACCCTGCCTATTCTGTAACTGTTTTCATCAGGAGTTTCATAATTTCTCAAATATTTAACCTCCTATTTATATTTTTTTCTGTATGCACTTGGAGTAAGCCCTGTATTTTTCTTGAATTGTCGCATAAAATGTTCTTCATTATCATAACCACATTCTTCTGCTATTCGGCTTATACTTAAATTAGTTGCTGTAAGTATTTCCTTTGCATAATTTATCTTACAATTTATAACATCTGAAATACAGGTAATTCCAAAAGTTTCTCTGTATATAAGCTGAAAATATGAACGTGACATATTCATTTCACTACATAATGTATCAACTGACCATTTATTCTGAGGATTTTCATATATCTTTTCTCTTAATTTCACAAGCTTTGCATAATGAGGATTTGAAAATTTAGTAAGACTACTTACTGCTATCATTTCACTTGCTTTTATAAGCATTGCTTTAAGTAAACAGTCAAGCATTTCATTTCTTTTTGGATTTACTGAATAAAATTCACTGCAAAGATTTCTGATTATACTGCTTATAAAATCAACATCACCAAATCTTATAATACTGTTAAGAGGAAGATTAAGGGATTTAAAAAAATCTGCATCATAATCTGTATCAAAATGAATCCAGTCATTTATGAATATATCCCCCACTGCTGAATAACAGTGAGGAGTTTTTTTATCATATATAACTATTGAATTTCTTTCGGCAAGATTTTTTTCTCCATAAAGTTCAAATACTGCCGGAGTTTTCAAGACAATAAGCATATATCCCTGAGTTCCGTCAGGATAATCGGCACGATAGCCTCTGTCGTGTATTGAATTATATCCTATCTGAAGTATATGCATACTGTATCACCATTTTATTTAAGAGTTTTCTTCAAGCCGTCTTTAGAAATAATAGTATTTTTAAATATACCCTTTACATAATCGCTGTAATCTTTTGGATTATTAAGGGCAGGGCTGTAATGAGTAAGCCATAATTCCTTTGAATTTGATTTTACTGCAAGATTTGCTGAATGTGAAAAGAGCATATGACCTTTTTTAAACATATCTTCAGCATTTTCATCATCGCCATACATTCCCTCGCTTATGAGAAGGTCAGAATTTTCTGCAAATTCCACAAGTTCATCAAAGAAAATTGTATCTGTGCAGTATGTTATTTTTGTTGAAGGTCTTTCGCCGTCAAGCACCATATCAGGAGTTATTATTTTCCCGTCAACCTCAACATTTTCACCACTGTGAAGTATACTCCAGCTCTTTACAGGAATATTAAGCTCCTTTGCTTTCTGAGGATTGAAAACAGGTTTTTTATTGAATTTAAATGAATATCCCAGACAATCCACTTTATGTTTTAAAGGCATTGATGTTATTTCAAGCATTTCAAAATCGGGTACTGAAAATTTTTCAATTTCCTTTGTACTGAGTTCTGTTATTTCAAGTTCATACGGCAGACAAGGACATATACAGCATAAACCTGATATTATTTTTTTTGCACCTTTTGGAGCATATATTTTAAGAGGTGTAGTTTTTGAAAAATTTCCAAGTGATAAAAGAAGTCCGGGAAGTCCTGAAATGTGGTCAGCGTGAAAATGAGTTATCAGAAGCATATCAAGTTTGCTAAGTTTACAATCTGCGTCAGCCAATGCAATCTGAGTACCTTCTCCGCAATCTATAAGTATTCCTTTTCCGTTATATTCCATAAAAAGACAGGTAAGCCATCTGTTTTTAAGAGGCATCATACCACCTGTACCTGCAAGGCATATATCTACCATAAAAAATCATCTCCTTGTAAAAATTAATATTTTAATGCTAATTTAACAAAAAATCAGAAGTTAAACAAATTTCCAAAACAAAAGTTTTGGTCAAGCTTTTTCAAAAGCTTGTGGGGTGTCGGGGCAAAGCCCTGACAATTCACGAAGTGAATGAACAGCGTTCAAACGCTATTTAAGAACACTGAAAATTCCATAAAATTCATATATCTTTACAACTATAAATCACATTTTTTTATATTCCCCATCTGATAACTTTTTCAAATAGTTCTACAGTTACCTTTTTTAAATAGTCACAAAAATTTTCAGCAAAATATTCCATAGAATTTTTTATTTTATTTTCATCAGCATTTTGATTATACTCAAACTCAAACATTACTTCGTGGTCGATTGTATAAATACCACAATCATTGTTATTTTTATCTAATTTCATACAATATAGACAACCACCTTGACAATCCCACGAAAAAGGCAGATAACCAAAGCTAATCATATATTTATTATAAGAATTACAGAGGCTTCCCATTCTGCTCATTGGAGAATTTTCAGGTATATCTCTTTGCCAGTCAAATAAATGAAAGTATGAAGTATAATATGCTTTTAGTGGAATAGGTAAAGAAATACCAATAGTTTCTTCAATTTCAGACATTTCCTTTTCAGTTATATCAGACGGAGCATATTTCCACGTTTTGAATTTAAGCGTTGTTCCATTCCATTCTTCAGTTTCAATTTCATCTGTAAGTAATTCTTCCGGCAATTCATCTTCATAAAAAAACTGAATCCATCTTTTATTATAAGATTTCAACATATTATAAAATTCATCAAATATTTTTATAATAACAGAGCGATATTCCTCAATTGTACAATCCATATTATTTCATTCCTTAAATTAATATTTTAACATTTTGGCATATAACTATAAATAATAAATTACATCACACATTCTTCAACAGCAAAAGGGTGCATATTTTTATGAAATTTAATAGTAAATTCACAAGGATAATAGTTTTTAGTGCTAAATGAAAGTGTAAAACCATCAGTTTTTGGTCTGCGTACACCACCATATTCATAGCTCCCGATATAAATTCCATTTATTTCAAAACCTTTATCCAATGCGTCAGGATACCATTTATCATTTTTCAAACTAAAATGTTCAAGCCATTTATATGCCTTACTAATACATTCGTCAAGATGTTTCAGCACTTTAATAGCAAGTGATATATTTTCATCAGAAATTTCACAATTTAAAGTTTCAATTATTATTTCATAAGAATTTGTGTATATATAAGCAGAATTTCTTATAAATTCAAATTTCTCAAAACTTTTGTTTTCTAAAAAATAAACTATATCATTTATATTATAATTTTGTTTTATATCAGACACAAAGTCTTCTCCATTCAAGT
>JAZKXQ010000116.1:0-2841 GCA_045611725.1 Oscillospiraceae bacterium | reverse complement strand
GTGCTCTTTGTATAATAATTTTACTAAAGGAGAAAATCTATGAAATTCGGATTTTTTGATGACGCTAACAAAGAATATGTCATTACTTCCCCTAAGACACCTTATCCTTGGATTAACTACCTCGGAACACAGGAGTTCTTCTCGCTGATTTCAAATACAGCAGGCGGTTACAGCTTCTATAAGGACGCAAGACTCAGAAGAATCACACGTTACCGCTATAACAATGTTCCAATCGACATGGGCGGACGTTATTTCTATATTAACGATAACGGTACTATCTGGAATCCTGGCTGGTCACCTTGCAAGACAGAGCTTGACAGTTATGAATGCCGTCATGGTATGGGTTATACTATTATCAAGGGTGCTAAGAACGACATTACAGCTGAAGTTACATTCTTCGTACCACAGGATTATGCAGGTGAAGTTCAGCAGGTTGTTTTAACAAACAACGGTAGTGCTGAAAAGACATTCAAGTTCTTCTCATTTGCTGAATGGTGCTTATGGGACGCTCAGGATGACTGCACAAACTTCCAGAGAAACTTCTCAACAGGTCGTGTAGAAGTTGAAGGCTCAACAATCTACCACAAGACTGAATACAGAGATAGACGTGACCACTATGCATTCTATACAGTAAACGATGCTATTGACGGTTACGATACAGACAGAGATTCATTTATTGGTCTTTACAATGGCTTTGGCGACCCGCAGGCAGTTGTTGACGGTAAGGCAACAAACTCATTTGCTGACGGCTGGTCACCAATCGCTTCACACTACAAGGAAATTACACTCGCTCCTGGCGAAAGCAAGACACTTGTATTTGTTCTCGGTTATGTTGAAAACCCTGCTGACAAGAAATTTGAAGCTGACGGTCAGACAATCAACAAGGAAATTGCTCACGCAATGATTGAAAAGTACAATACACCTGAAAAGGTTGAAGCTGGTCTTGCTGAACTCAAGGCGGCTTGGGATAAGCTCCTCGGAATCTTCAATGTAAGCACTCCTGATGACAAGGTTGACAGAATGGTTAACATCTGGAACCAGTATCAGTGTATGGTTACATTCAACCTTTCACGTTCAGCTTCATACTTTGAAAGCGGTATCGGCCGTGGTATGGGCTTCAGAGACTCAAACCAGGACATCTTAGGCTTCGTTCACCAGATTCCTGACAGAGCAAGAGAAAGACTTATTGACCTTGCTTCAACTCAGCTTGAAGACGGTGGTTGCTATCACCAGTATCAGCCTCTTACAAAGAAGGGCAACTCAGATATCGGTGGTGACTTCTCAGACGACCCACTGTGGATGATTCTTTCAGTTGGTTCATACATCAAGGAAACAGGCGACTGGTCAATTCTTGATGAAATGGTTCCATATGACAATGATGAATCAAAGGCTCAGCCAATGCTTGACCACCTCACTGTTTCATTCTATCACATTGTAAATAATCTTGGTCCACACGGACTTCCGCTCGCTATGAGAGCTGACTGGAATGACTGTATCAACCTTTCATGCTTCTCAGATAAGCCAGGCGAAAGCTTCCAGACATATACAAATCCTAAGTTCGCAGCTGAAGGCGGCTACTCAAAGGTTGCTGAATCTGTAATGGTTGCTACTCTCTTTACATACGCTGGTCCTGCTTATGTTGGTATTCTCCGTCACCTTGGCAAGAATGATGAGGCTGACAAGGCTCAGGCTGAAATCGACAAGATGAAGGCTAATGTTATGGAACACGCTTTTGACGGCGACTGGTTCCTCAGAGCTTATGACGCTTCAGGCGAAAAGATGGGTTCGAAGGAATGTGAAGAAGGTAAAATCTTCATCGAACCACAGGGCTTTGCTGTTATGTCTGAAATCGGTAAGGATCAGGGTGCTGACATCAAGACTCTTGAATCAATTGACAAGTACCTCAATACACAGTATGGTCTTGTTCTTAATAACCCTGCTTTCACAAAGTACTATGTTCAGTACGGTGAAATCTCAACATATCCAGGCGGATATAAGGAAAATGCAGGTATATTTACACACAACAATGCTTGGATTATCTGTGCTGAAGCTTACGCTGGTCGTGGTGACAAGGCATTTGAATACTATTCAAAGATTGCTCCTGCTTTCAATGAAGAAATTTCAGAGCTTCACAAGACAGAACCTTACGTATACGGTCAGATGATCGCAGGTAAGGACGCAAGCAGATTCGGTGAAGGTAAGAACTCTTGGCTCACAGGTACTGCTGCTTGGAACATGGTTGCTATTTCACAGTACATTCTTGGTGTACAGCCTGACTTTGACGGTCTTAAGGTTGACCCAAGTATCCCTGCTGCATGGGATGGCTTCAAGGCTACAAGACAGTTCAGAGGAGCTACTTACGAAATCGACATCAAGAACCCTAACCACGTTTGCAAGGGTGTTAAGTCTGTTACTGTTGATGGTAATGCAATTGAAGGCAATGTTCTTCCTGTATTCTCAGATGGTAAGACACACAATGTTGAAGTTGTAATGGGTTAATCCAAATTTTATAATATAAATAAAACACTCTCTTGAAAAAGGGAGTGTTTTTGTGTGATAAAGATTTAAAAAACAGCTTGTATACCTATTGACAAAAATGAAATTTCGATATAAAAGAACCGACGGTAATTGTTAACTGTAGTTACCGTCGGTTCGCTTTTTAATATGGTTATGTAAAAATATAAATTGACTTTTTCGACATATTATTGTATAATTTTTATTGAGAGTATACCGAACGACAATAGGCGGTCGATTTCATGCTCCCATTTATTCATAATTAATGAAAATGGGGGTGATAATATGAGTTATATTACTTGGTCTGATTTTTTTCAGTTTAGTATT
>JAZKXQ010000115.1:0-9839 GCA_045611725.1 Oscillospiraceae bacterium | reverse complement strand
ATATTAGCATACTAAAGTGCAGGAGGATTTTATGAAAAAATATGATTTGATTACACCAGAGGGAACTCAGGATTTCCTTTTCGATGAATGTATAGTAAGAAGAAATGTTGAAAATACAATAAACAATATTTTCAAAAAAGCAGGTTATTCCGAACTTATTACTCCGGGACTTGAATTTTTTGATGTGTTTAACCATAATTCAGGACATTTCCCACAGGAAAGTATGTATAAGCTTACTGATAGTAAGGGCAGACTTATAGTTTTAAGACCGGATTCAACAATGCCTATGGCGAGAGTTGTCGCTACAAGGCTTAAAGACGCAGTTCTTCCATTAAGATTATACTATAATCAGTGCGTATACAGTATGAGTCCACTCCTTTCGGGAAGAAGTGACCAGATTGTTCAGACAGGCATAGAACTTATAGGTTCATCTTCTGAAACAGCTGACCTTGAAGTTATAACAATGGCTGTTGAGGTGCTTTCAAGCTGTAATTCAGATAAATTTTCTCTTGAAATAGGCGATATAGGACTTTTCAGAGAACTTGTAAATAAACTTGACGCTGATGAAGATACAAAGGAACAGATACGCTCTCTTATTGAAACAAAGAATTATCCTGCCCTTAATGACTTGCTTGATAAAACAGGAAAAAATGAAGTTACTTATGCTCTTAAAAAGCTTCCAAGACTTTTCGGAGGCGAAGAAGTTTTTGAAAAGGCTTCAAAGCTTATGAAAGATGAAAAAATTGATGCAATACTTGAAAATCTGAAATCAGTATATAAAAATGTTTCAAAGCTCTGCACAAACGGAGAAATTACTGTTGATTTGGGTATGGTAAACAGAACAGATTATTATACAGGAATAATTATAAAGGGTTATCTTGAGGGATATGGTGAAGAAGTACTTTCAGGTGGAAGATATGACAAGCTTATTGCAGAATTCGGATATGATGTTCCTGCAACAGGTTTTGCTGTAAATGTTGACGCAGTTTCAGCAGTAACTGCAAAACATTGCAATATGTCATTAAAGTCAAGCGATATGATAGTATTTGCTGAAAAAGGCTATGAAATGAAAGCTGTTATGACTGCTCAGGATTACAGAAAGCAAGGTTTCGTTGTTGAAAATTCTCTTTTCGGCACTCTTGAAGAAACAAAAGAATATGCAGATAAAAAAGGCATATCAAAAATAATTGTTGTCAGTGATGAAATTATGGAGGTAGTAAAATAATGTCAAAGCCATTAAGAATAGCTCATACAAAGGGCAGACTTGAAAAGGATACAGTAGGACTTCTTGAAAAATTAGGATTTGACTGTACTGCTGTTCGTGAAAAAGGAAGAAAGCTTATACTTCCTGTACCTGATGCAAATCTTGAAGTAGTTCTTGCAAAGGCTGCTGATGTTATTACATACGTTGAACACGGTGTATGCGATATGGGCGTTGTAGGAAAAGATACAATTATGGAAATGAACGGAAAATTCTTTGAGCTTGTTGACCTTGGTTTCGGAAGATGTAAATTTGCTCTTGCAGGTAAAAAGGGTACTGATTTCTATGAAGGATACGGAGTAAAAACAATTGCAACAAAGTATCCTAATGTAGCAAGAAATTTCTTTGAAAGCAAGAATATGGACGTTGAAATAGTAAAAATAGAAGGTTCAGTAGAACTTGCTCCATTGCTTGAACTTTCAAACGGAATTGTAGATATAGTTGAAACAGGCACTACTCTTAAAGAAAATGGTCTTGAGGTTCTTGAAGATGTTGCTCCGATTTCAGCACGTCTTATTGTAAATATGGTAAGTATGAAATTAAGACAGAAAGAAATAGAGGCTCTTATAAGTCGTATAGAGGAGAATATATAATTATGAGAAGAATTTATGCAAACGGAACAGATGAATATGAATTTTTCAGAGAACTGGAAAAGAGAAATACTGAAACAGATAAAAAAGTAACTGAAACAGTAAGTGCAATTATTGAAGATGTAAGGGAAAACGGAGACAGTGCAGTAAATAAATATACTGAAAAGTTTGATGGAAAACTTCCTCAGTATTTTGAAGTGCCAAGAGATGTTATAAATGACGCACTCACAGAAGCTGATGAGGATTTTGTAAATGCACTTCTCAATTCGATGGAAAATATAACAGATTTTCATAAACGTCAGGTCGAAGAAGGCTTTATCGTTCCTAAGGAAAACGGAGTTATACTCGGTCAGCGTGTAAGAGGTCTTGAAAGAGTAGGTCTTTATGTTCCAGGAGGTACTGCCGCATATCCTTCAAGTGTTCTTATGAATGCAGTACCTGCGAAAATTGCAGGAGTAAAAGAAATAATTATGGTAACTCCTCCTCTTAAAGACGGTACACCTAATAAGGATATACTTGTAGCAGCTGCTGTATGCGGTGTTGACAGGGTATTCCTTGCAGGAGGTTCACAGGCTATTGCTGCTCTTGCATATGGTACTGAAACAATACCAAAGGTTGATAAAATTGTAGGACCTGGAAATATATTCGTAGCGACTGCAAAGAAACTTCTCTATGGAACAGTTGATATTGATATGATTGCAGGACCAAGTGAAATACTTGTACTTGCAGACAATACAGCGGTACCAGAATTTGTTGCAGCTGACCTTATGTCACAGGCTGAACACGATAAACTTGCATCATCAATACTTGTAACTACAAGTGAAAAACTTGCTGATGAAACTGAAAAGGAAATAAAAAGACAGGTTCAGTATCTTTCAAGAAAAGAAATAATAGAAAAATCGCTTGAAGATTACGGTGCAGTAATTATATGCGATACAAGAGAAAAGGCTGTTGAACTTGCAAACAGAATTGCTCCCGAACATCTTGAAGTGCTTATGGAAAACCCGATGGAGCTTCTCGGACAGCTTGACAATGCAGGTTCAGTATTCCTTGGAAATTATGCTTCAGAACCTCTCGGAGATTATTATGCAGGTCCTAACCACGTACTTCCTACAAGCGGTACTGCAAGATTTTTCTCACCTCTCGGTGTAGCAAGTTTTACAAAACGTTCAAGTTTTACTTATTATACAAAAGAAGCTTTAAGACTTGCAAAGGACGATATAATTCTTGTGGCTAAAAAAGAAGGTCTTACTGCTCACGCCAATGCTATAAAGGTAAGATTTGAAACATTAAACAGGAGATGATACAAATGAATAGTAGCTTATGGGAAAGCAATGTAAGAAAAGTAGTTCCGTATATCCCTGGCGAACAGCCTAAGGATACAGGAGTTATAAAGCTTAATACAAATGAAAATCCGTATCCTCCTGCCCCGAAAGTGAGAGAAATTCTTGATAACTTCAATTGCGATAAAATGCGTCTTTATCCTGATACTGATTCAGATGTGCTTGTAACTGAACTTGCAAAGAAATACAATCTTGAAAAATCTCAGATTTTTGTAGGCGTGGGTTCAGATGATGTTATATCAATGGCATTTCTTACTTTCTTTAATTCAGATAAGCCGATACTTTTCCCTGATATAACATATTCATTCTATGATGTATGGGCTGAAGTATATGGTATTCCATATCAGACTAAACCTCTTGATGATGATTTCAGAATAAATCCAAATGATTATATGACTGAAAACGGAGGAATTATATTTCCTAATCCAAATGCCCCAACGGGAGTTTATGAAAGCCTTGAAATGATAGAAAATATTGTAAAGGCTAACCCATCTTCAATAGTTATGATTGATGAGGCATACATAGATTTCGGAGGAAAAAGCTGTCTTTCACTTATAAATAAATATGATAATCTTCTTGTTATCCAGACTTTTTCAAAGTCACGCTCTATGGCTGGTATGAGAATAGGCTTTGCTATGGGTAATGAAAAGCTTATAAAATATCTTAATGATGTTAAATTCTCAATAAATTCATATACAATGAATCATCTTACTCAGATTTGCGGTGCGGAGGCTGTAAGAGATGATAAATATTTCCGTGAAATGACAGAAAAAATTATTGTAACAAGAGAAAATACAAAAGAAAAGCTTAAAGAATCAGGATTTTCATTTACTGACTCGAAAAGTAATTTTATCTTTGCAACACATAGCAGAATTGATGCAGGGAAAATATTTGAAGAACTTAAAAACAGAAAAATATATGTACGTTACTGGAATAAACCAAGAATTAACAATTATTTAAGAATAACAGTGGGAACAGATGAAGAAATGAATAAATTGATAAACGCTCTTAAAGAAATAGTTTCAGAATAAGGAGTAAAAATTTATGAGAAATGCTTCAGTTGAAAGAAATACAAAAGAAACTCAGATAAAAATATCTGTTTGCTTTGATGAAAAAGGGGAAAATTCCATATCAACAGGTATCGGATTTTTTGACCATATGCTTACAGCATTGAGCGTTCACAGTGGCATAAGTATGGATATTAATGTAAAAGGTGACCTCTATGTTGATGGTCATCATACTGTTGAAGATACAGGAATTGTTCTCGGTCAGGCTTTTGCAAAGGCTCTTGGCGATAAATCGGGTATTAAAAGATATGGAACAGCTTATATCCCTATGGACGAGTCTTTAGGATTTTGTTCACTTGATATAAGCAACAGACCTTTTCTTGTATTCAATGCAGAATTTACCAATGAACGAATAGGAGAATTTGACTGCTGTCTTGCAGAGGAATTTTTCAGAGCATTTGCTTTTAATGCGGGGATTACCTTGCATATCGGTGTGCCATATGGTTCTAATGACCATCATAAATGCGAGGCAATATTCAAGGCTGTTGCTTACGCATTGAAAACTGCTGTTTCACTTACTGACGGCAAAACTCTCTCAACGAAAGGAGTACTTTAAACTTTATGATAGCTATAATAGATTACGGTGCAGGAAATATATTCAGTGTAAAAAATGCACTTGACTATCTTGGATTTGAAAATATACTTACATCTGATAAAACTGAAATAGAAAATGCAGACGCTATAATACTTCCAGGGGTAGGAGCGTTTCCAAGTGCAATGAAAATGCTTGAAAAAAGCGGACTTGTTGACACTTTAAAGAATGAAGCAAAGAAAAAGCCGTTTTTGGGAATATGTCTTGGTATGCAGATGCTTTTCAGCAAAAGCTATGAATTTGAAGAATGTGATGGACTTGGACTTATTGAGGGAAAGGTTGACAGAATACCCGAAAGTAATCTTGTTATTCCTCATATGGGCTGGAATAAACTTGAATTATTGAATGACTGTCCTCTTATGAAAGGACTTTCTGATGATTCATATGTATACTTTGTTCATTCATATCAGGCATACTGTGACGATAAAAATATATCTTCATACTGCGAATATGGTGGAAAAGTACCGGCACTTGTATTCAATGGAGAATATGTATATGGAGCACAGTTCCACCCGGAAAAGAGTGGAGAAACAGGGTTACAGATACTTAAAAATTTTTGTCAGCAGTGTTAACTTCATCTAATGACAAAGTTAAGTAAAACTTGTAATTTATAAAAATATGGAAGTGGTAATGGTATGCACTATATTTATTGTCCAACGTGTGGAAGAAAACTTAAAGATAAAATGGCTGGAGATGAGGGTAAAGTACCATTTTGCAAACAGTGTAACCATTATTGGTTTGACGCATTTTCAAGTTGCAGTATAATATTAGTTGCAAATCAATATAATGAGATAGCTCTTTTAAGACAAATATATATGTCTGATAAATTTATGTCTTTTGTTTCTGGATATATTACTCCTGGGGAAACCGCAGAGGAAACTGCCATCAGAGAGGTTAAAGAGGAATTGGGACTTAATATTGAGAAACTTGAATATGCGGGAACATATTGGTTTGATTCTAAGGATATTCTTATGCACGGATTTATTGGATTTACTTCAAAATCTGACTTTATTCTTTCAAGTGAAGTAGACTCGGCAGAGTGGGTTGAAGCATTAAAGGCACCTGAAACAATGTTTCCTGACAGACCAGGTAATGCAATGCACCCAATATACAGAAAATATTTAAGAACAATCGGTTTATCTAATCGATAACCACTGATTTAGGGAGAGTTAGGGGAGAGTTGGAGTTTTTTTTCTATTTTATCATATAAAATTTAAAAATAAAAAATATATATACTCCTTAAAAAACTATCTCAACCCTCCCAAACTATCCCTGAAAATAATTGTTAATTACTAATTGGTAATTATAAAAAATGATAAGGAGAAATAAGTATGATTATACTTCCTGCAATAGATATTAAAGACGGAAACTGCGTAAGACTTTTCAAGGGTAATTTTGAAACTGTTGAAAAGGTTGCTGTTGATTATATGAAAACTGCAAAAAGCTTTATTGAAGCAGGGGCAGAATGGATACATATGGTTGACCTTGATGGTGCAAAAGACGGAAAGCCTGTCAATAATGATATATTTATAGATGTTGCAAAGAATACAAGCCTTAAAGTAGAGCTTGGCGGAGGTATCAGAAATCTTGATACTGTCGAATATTACATATCAAACGGCATTGAAAGGGTTATTCTTGGCTCAGTAGCGTTAAAAAATCCTCAGATAGTAAAGGACGCTGTTAAGGAATACGGAGAAAGAATAGCTGTAGGGATTGATGCACTTAATGAAATGGTAGCTGTTGAGGGTTGGCTTGATGATTCACAGGTAAATTATATAGACCTTGCAAAAGAAATGACAGCTATGGGAGTAAAATATATCATCTTTACAGATATTTCAAAGGACGGCACACTTTCGGGAGTAAACCTTGAACAGCTTGAAAAGCTGAATAAATCAGTTGACTGCAATATAATTGCAAGTGGCGGAGTACATACAATTGAGGATATAAAAAACTGCAAGGCACTTAATCTTTATGGAACAATCTGCGGAAAGTCTATTTATAAGGGAACTCTTGACCTCAGAGAAGCAGTTGAGTTTGTTAAATAGTTTTTTATTAAATAAGAATTTGAGGGTTGGAGTAATAAAAATGACTATCATTATTATATTAGCAATAGTTTTATTATCAGTAGTAATAGCATATATTCTGGCGTTAAAACAGATTTCTAAACATAATTTTGAATGTAAAAAATGCCAAAATGAATTTAAAGTAAATTGGAAAAAACTTTTATTTGTTGTACATACAGACACTTGTTATGAAATCTTGTGTCCAGATTGTAACAATAAAGGCTGTATTGAAAAGATAAACAACTAATAATATTTGTAATATAAATTCCAATTTATATCTATAAATAAAAGGAGTTGTTCTGTATGAATAAACCTTTTAAAATATTTCATTTGCTGTCTAATGTCGTATCAGTGGGAATTATTCTTATCAGTCTTGTTTATATCTTAATCATATGGGATAGTATACCAGCTGAAACAGGGATACATTTTGCATCAACAGGTGAATTTGATGTATATGCAAGTAAAAGATTTGCTTTTTATCCCTATGTTATAGGTTTTGGAGCTCTTTTTCTTATGGAAATAGCAGATATAGTATCAAAAAAATTAAAAAGTGGATTAAAAATAAGTGAAAATACTGAACAGAAATTAAAGAAATTAGTCAGTATAGTGCTTGATATAATGAAATTATGTACCTCATTTTACTTTACTCATTGGGCTGAATGTGTAATAGTGCAGAAACCTTTTAATAATATTGTAGGTAAAACAGTTGCAATAATATTTATATTAAGTATTATTGTATTGATAATTTTACCAATGATAATAAAAAAGATTGTGAGAGAATAAAATGAATAGTAAAATTGAAGATATTTCTCCCGAAGTAAGAGCGTTATATAAATTATTGCGTAACAGAACAGAAATGTATTTATATAATTATGGACATTCAAGCAAAAATCTTATGCTTTTTTATAACTTTATTAAGGGAACAATGCTTAATAAAACAAAGTCTGATAAGACAATTGATTTGCTTGATGATATTATTGTACTTTTGGAAAACTGGACTACTAATATTGATAAATTTACATATATTCCGGATGGCTTTAATGAATTTGTTGCTGAATATTATAATGTTGCATTGAATTCACAATGTTATTATTCATTGATACTTAGTAATGAAATCGGAGAAGAAAAGGCATTTGATAAATTCTGGAAATTGCTCGATGAATATCTGATAAAGCTTGGTTATGAACCTATACCATATGAAAATTGTGAATGTAAATATAGTCGAAATGATGGGATATATAGCATTGTTTATAAGGATATTGATAAATTGGCTGAATCCTATATGCGTACATTCAACAGAGAGCCTTGGAATGATAACTGGAATAAAGAAACAGCAGTCAGACGTCTTGAAAGTATGTGTAATTCATATGGTTTTGTTGGTTTTGCACTTTGGCAGGACGATAAACCAATAGGTGCAGTTATGGGAAAGCTTGATATATATTATGACGGAGATTATTTCCAGATAATTGAATTTTGGATAGAGCCTGAATTTCAGCATAAAGGCTATGGAAAAATGCTTATGAATAAACTTACAGAAGAATTAAAAAATTTGAAAGTATTAAAAATATATCTTATAACATTGCATAATCAATCTACCAAAGGGTTTTATGAACATTTTGGCTTTGAAACAGATGAAAATTTGTGTATTATGAATTTATTTTTGAATAGTAAATAAAGGAGGTCTTATATAAAATGTTGGCAAAAAGAATAATACCGTGCCTTGATGTAAGACACGGAAAAGTAGTTAAAGGCGTTAACTTTGAGGGAGTAAAAGATGTAGGCAACCCTGTTGCATTTGCTGAAGAATATAATAAACAGGGTGCTGATGAACTTGTTTTTTATGACATTACAGCCTCACACGAGGGCAGAGGAGTTTTCCTCGATGTTGTAAGGGAAACTGCTAAAAAAGTATTTGTTCCTCTTACAGTAGGAGGAGGTATCTCAACTGTTGACGATTTCAGAGAAACTTTAAGAGCCGGAGCTGATAAGGTATCAATAAATTCATCTGCCGTTAAAAATCCTCAGCTTATCAAGGACGCTGCCGATGTTTTCGGAAGTCAGTGCGTTGTTGTAGGCATTGACGCAAAGCGTAATGGAAACGGAGGATATACTGTATACATTAATGGCGGACGAGTTGATATGAAGCTTGACCTTATTGAATGGGTAAGAAAAATTGAAAAGCTTGGTGCAGGTGAAATATGCCTTAATTCAATTGATACAGACGGCACTAAAGGCGGATTTGATATAGAAATGCTTAATGCCGTATGCAATGAAGTAACTATCCCTATAATAGCAAGTGGTGGTTGCGGAAAGATTGAGGATTTTTCAGAAGTATTTGAAAAAACCAATGCATCTGCTGGTCTTGCTGCATCGCTTTTCCATTTCAAAGAGCTTACAGTAGGAGAAGTTAAAACATATTTAAAGGGTAAAAATTTCCCTGTAAGATAAATTGAAAAGAGGTTTATTATGGAAAATTTTAATATTGATGAATATTTTGTAAAATCGGAATTAATTCCTGCAATTGTAAAAGATGTAAAAACAGGCGAGGTTGTTATGCTTGCATATATGAATAAAGAAAGTATGCAGAAAACAATTGAAACAGGATATACTTGGTTCTGGAGCCGTTCAAGGCAGGAACTCTGGAATAAAGGTGCTACTTCGGGACATCTCCAAAAAGTAGTAAGTATGTATGGTGATTGCGACAGCGATACATTGCTTGTAAACGTTGAACAGACAGGTGTTGCTTGTCATACAGGCAGTTATAGCTGTTTCTTTAAAAAAATTATATAAAAAGACCAGCTATAAAAAGTCAATACCCAAAATGAAAAAAATCAGGAAAAATTCTGAGGATTTTTAGGAGGAATAGGCAGATAAGGTCTGTTCTCTTTGAGAATAACAAAAATGATATTACAAAGCTTGCGTG
>JAZKXQ010000114.1:0-1901 GCA_045611725.1 Oscillospiraceae bacterium | reverse complement strand
TACTTTTACAGCATTTAATAAATCTTCGTAAGTATTAATACCAAATTGAGATACTGTATATAAATGAAAATTTTCTTTTTCATTTGCCAACACTTCACAGGGCTGGAGGTATATGTTGTAACATTCAGTATCTTCTTTAATATCAAATTTGTCAATTATATCCTTTAATATGTAAGTACCGTTTTCATAAATATATGGTATTGAAATTTTATCCTGCATTTTATCACCTTAATTCTTTATGCTATGCATAGGTGCAGGTATTCTTCCACCTCTTGAGATGAATTTTTCAGCTGATTTATAATTTATCGGCATTACAGGGCCACTTCCGAGAAGTCCTCCGAATTCAAGAATATCTCCCTCTTTTTTGTTTATTGCAGGGATAAGTCTTACAGCCGTAGTCTTGTTATTTACCATTCCTATTGCGGCTTCATCGGCTATTATTGCAGATATTGTTGATGGAGTTATATCCCCAGGAACTACTATCATATCAAGACCTACAGAGCATACAGCTGTCATTGCTTCAAGCTTTTCAAGTCTTAAAACTCCAGCCTCAGCAGCAGCAATCATTCCTGCGTCTTCTGAAACAGGTATAAATGCACCCGAAAGACCTCCAACGTGAGATGAAGCCATAACTCCGCCTTTCTTTACAGCGTCATTAAGGAGCGCAAGAGTCGCAGTAGTGCCGTGAGTTCCGCACTGTTCAAGACCTATTTCTTCAAGTATATATGCTACACTGTCACCAACTGCAGGAGTAGGGGCAAGTGAGAGGTCAACTATTCCGAATGGTACTCCGAGCATTTCAGAAGCTCTTGTTCCTACGAGCTGCCCCATTCTTGTTATCTTGAATGCAGTTTTCTTGATAATATCAGCAATTTCATCAATATTGGCATCGGGGTGTTTAGCAAGTGCAGAACGTACAACTCCCGGGCCTGATACACCTACATTTATAACACAGTCAGGCTCTCCTACGCCGTGGAATGCACCCGCCATAAACGGATTATCTTCGGGAGCATTACAGAATACAACAAGCTTTGCAGGGCCTATGCACTGATTATCAGCAGTTCTTTCAGCTGATTCCTTTATGATTTCACCCATAAGCTTAACAGCGTCCATATTGATACCTGATTTGCTTGAGCCTACATTTACGGAGGAACAGATATTTCTTGTAACAGCAAGTGCTTCAGGGATAGATTTTATAAGTTCCAAATCACCTGCACTGAATCCTTTCTGAACGAGTGCAGAATAGCCTCCAATAAAGTTTACACCACATTTATCAGCTGCCCTTTGGAGAGCAAGAGCGAATTTAACTGGATTTTTTTCAGTACAAGCTGCACAAATCATAGCAATTGGAGTTACAGAAATACGTTTATGTATAATCGGAATACCGTATTCTTTTTCAATCTGTTCTCCTGCTTTTACAAGATTTTCAGCCTTTGAAGTAATTTTATTGTATACCTTTTCACACGCCTTATCTATATCGCTGTCGATACAGTCAAGGAGAGAAATACCCATAGTAATTGTTCTGATGTCAAGACATTCGTCCTGAATCATTCTTATGGTTTCAAGTATATCCTGTACATTTATCATATTAACAAATACACCTCAATATTATATTCTGTGCATAGAGTTGAAAATATCCTCATGCATTGTATGGATTGAAAGGCTGAGAGATTTTCCGAGTTCGGTCATTTCATCAGCGAGAGTAGTAAATTCAGTACTCATATTTTTAATATCCGCAACCATTATCATAGCAAACATATCCTGAAGTACAGATTGTGTAACATCAAGAATATTTACATTATGTTTTTCACAGATACCGCTTACTTTTGAAAGGATACCAACATTATCCTTTCCGACTACAGTAATAACAGCTCTCATAAAAAGAAACCTCCTGAAATGAA
>JAZKXQ010000113.1:0-3021 GCA_045611725.1 Oscillospiraceae bacterium | reverse complement strand
TACTTAATAATATCATATATATCTAAAAAAGTCAATAAAAAATGTGCTTTTTTTACAAATAAGCATAAAAAAATAAAGAGCGTATCCAAAAAGGACACGCTCTTTATTTTTTAAGAAAAATTTTTAAAATTAACCAGCAGCATTAAGCTTCTTAGCGAGTTGTGATTTCTTTCTTGCAGCTGCATTCTTATGCATAAGGTTATGAGCAGCAGCCTGGTCAACCTTCTTGATAGCAAGTCTGATTGCTTCTTCTTTATTAGCAGCATTTGTGCTTATTGCGAGTTCGGCATTCTTGATTACAGTTTTGAGGTTTGACTTTCTTGCCTTATTGTTAGCAGCCTTTACCTTGTTAACCTTAACTCTTTTCTTTGCAGATTTAATATTTGGCATCTGTATGACATCTCCTTAATAAAATTAAAATAAAAGCATAAAATAAAACTGACAGAGACACATTGCCTGTTTTAAAATATGTGTATGGAACGACCATACGAACTTAATTATTATCATATCATTTTTTTCAGAAAAAATCAATAGTTATTTTAAAATAATATATAAAATTTTTTGAATGTAAATTGTAGGAATATACAAAGGAGGTATTTTTTATGGCATTTCTTTCAAGGACTGACCTTGCAGTTGAAACCATTGACCGAAAAACTATAAATAATGGAATTGTACAGAAAATAAGAGGAGAGAATTTCAGAATAACTGAAATTACAATATCAGGTGAAGAAGCCTGTACAAAGACGGGTAAACCTGAAGGAATATATATAACTCTTGAAAGTAGTTCAATAAATGGGCTTAGCGGAGATTATAACAATATGGTTCACGAGCTTTCAGAGGAGCTTAAAAAACTTATTCCAGATGGTCATATAATGGTTGTAGGTCTTGGAAATGACGATATAACTCCAGATGCTCTGGGAGTCTGTGCAGGTGAGAAAATTATTGCCACACGTCATATGCAGTCTGAAGATATTGAGGAAAATGAATTTTTTTCATCTTTAAGAACTGTAACTTCTGTAATTCCCAGTGTTATGGGCAAAACAGGAATTGAATCCTCTGAAATAATAAAATCTGTAGTAGAAAATATAAAACCTGATGGACTTATAGTTATTGACGCACTTGCCTGTGCTGATATGTCAAGGCTTGGCACAACAATTCAGATAAGCGATACAGGAATAAGCCCTGGAAGTGGCGTTCAGAATAAAAGAAAAGAAATTTCAGAAAAAACTGTTGGAATACCCGTAATTGCGATAGGAGTTCCAACAGTTATGGATATGTATACAATAATAGAAAATTTCACAGGAAAAGAGGCAGACAATAAAATTCCAAATATGCTTGTAACTCCGAAAGATATTGACAGGCTGACCCGTCACTGTGCAAATCTTATTTCACATAGTATAAACCTTGCCTTACAGGATAATTTAAGCTTTGAGGATATTGAAGAAATGCAGAGATAGTCTTAAAAATTTCCCTATACAAAAAAAATTTTTTTATAAAAAATGCATATGCCGGAAATTAATTCAGATAATAACAATGTGTTTTGTAACACTATATAAAAAATTTTTTTATGAGGTGTATACTATGAAAAAAATTCTGTCAGCTTTATTCGCTTTGACAATCGTTTCAGCAGGTTTTACAGGCTGTGGTTCAAATAATGACCAGTCAGGTGCTGAAAATAACAATAACACAACAACTTATG
Source organism: Oscillospiraceae bacterium (assembly GCA_045611725.1). Taxonomy (GTDB): domain Bacteria; phylum Bacillota; class Clostridia; order Oscillospirales; family Ruminococcaceae; genus UBA5884. The sequence goes on along the minus strand of JAZKXQ010000113.1, from coordinate 1,322 downwards.
ACACTAAGGAAAGTATTCATAATCCTGATTTCAATGACCTTGACGACAACAGCAATGGAGTTCTTGATGATAATGAACTCCGAGATGATACTGATAATATCGGCGATGGTGTAGAAACTGTTATTGATGAAATAGTTACAGGTGCTGAGGATATTGTAAGTGGTGCAGGTGATATTGTAAGCGATATTCTCCCCGATGATATTCATACTGACGAATCATTTTCAGAATCCGATACAAGCCGATAAAATTAATGGGAACGCCTTTTACTTCTGATATTCTAAAGGCGTTCCTTTTCGGTATTGACATATATGATTATTATTGATATAATTTAATTATTGTAAAGTTTTATGTTAACAGGCTCTAAAATTTTTGAGAGAGGTTTTTAAAAAATGAAAAAAAGATATATTGCATTTATTGTTATGTGTATGATTTCATCATCTTTTATGACTGCTTGTAATGGTAGTAATAAAGATGAAGAAGTATTTGAAACAAATCCCGTAGAAGAATCCACAATTGTTACTACTGTAGGAACTATGCCACCTTCTGATATTATAGTAACAGAAGAAACGGAAAATTCCGAAAATAATACATCTGAAGAAAATGCTTCACAGCTTAAATCAATAGCAGATGCAGTTACTTCTTCTGTGGAATGGGCTAAACTTGACCAGATTACTGATGAAACGATAGCTACTGAATTTTTCAAGCTTGACCTTAAAAATGCAAATTACAAGGATATTCTTGTAATGCAGTGTCCTATGAGTGCAGTTACTGCTGAACTTATTATAATTGAAGCAAATGATGGAAAAATCGATGATGCAAAAGCAGACCTTGTTGCAAGACAGGATAAGCTTATCAATGTAGACGCTTTTTATCCTGATTCAAAGGCAATTGCTGAAAATTCAATAGTTGGAACATACAATAATATTGCATACTTCATTGCATCTGAAAATGCAACTGAAAGTGAAAAGGTTCTTCTTGCTGAATTGGAAAAAGCAGGATATTAATTTAATCACAAAACCAAACAAAGTTTTCAACATTTTTTCAACATAATGTTGAAAACTTTGTTGAAAACTTTATCTACACTCCATATTGGGCTAAGTTTTCAACAATCTTTCAACATATTGTTGAAAACTTTGTTGAAAGATTGTAAATTTCTTGCAAAATGGAGTAAAATTCCATAATCGAAATTTATCGCATATAAATTTTTACAGCAGATTTTTTTTAGTCTGCTGTTCTTTTTTTTCCGTTTGTCCAGTATAATTAAGTAATTATATTTAAGGAGAAAAAAGAATTATGAAAAGTGCAATGATTAATAAGACTCA
>JAZKXQ010000112.1:0-3072 GCA_045611725.1 Oscillospiraceae bacterium | reverse complement strand
AATATGCAATTCTCTTACTGACCGAGATAAACGCTCCGCTTGCCTTTGTGGTATTTCTTTATTCGCAAGAACCATAACTGAAAATGAATTCTGCTTTCAGACTGAAAGCAGAGTCGTTTCAGAACTTTATCCAAGTCTTTTCGGAGAAGTTTTCGGAAGAAATGTTAAGCTCAACTGCTCTTGTATAGAGAAAAATTCAAAGGCTACTCTTTATGTTTTTACTATCTCAAAAAAAGATGGTCTTGAAACATTTCTGAAAACCCTTCATATAAATCCCTCACATCTTTCGGCTGACCTTAAATATATTGACAATAATAACATCGGTATGTTTACTGCCGGTGTGTTTTTATCGTGTGGAAGTATAAGCAATCCCGAAAAAGAATACCATTTTGAAATATGCGTTTCAGATGAAAAACTTTATCTGAGTATGCTCGATTTTCTTCATTCAATAAGTATGCCGTTTAAAATGGTAAAGAGAAAAAATACTTTTGTATTATATCTTAAAGAAAGTGAAAGTATTGAGGATATGATTACATTTATAGGTGCTTCACAATGTACTATAGAGCTTATGAATGTGAAAATATATAAAGATGTAAGAAACAGAATAAACCGTGTAAGTAACTGTGAGGTTGCAAATCTCGGAAAAACCGTTGACGCATCTCTTAAACAGCGTCAGGATATAGCTTTTATTGATAAAACAATAGGTCTTGAAAATCTTTCGGAAATTCTTCAGGAAACTGCTCGTATAAGAATGGAAAATCCCGATGCAAGTCTTAAAGAACTGGGAGAACTTCATAATCCTCCTGTTGGACGTTCAGGAATAAATCACAGACTGAAAAGAATTTCTGAAACAGCTGAAAAACTTAGAAACGGAGAATAAAATGATAGAAGCAGATAAATTTGTTCATCTTCATCTTCACAGCGAATATAGTCTGCTCGATGGAGCTTGTCGCATAAATGATATAATGAAAAGAATAAAATCCCTTGGACAGAAAGCAGTTGCAATAACTGACCACGGTGTAATGTATGGTGTTCTTGATTTTTATAATTCTGCTTTGGAAAATGGTATAAAACCAATTATAGGCTGTGAAGTATATGTCGCTCCACGTTCAAGAAAAGATAAAATCCATAAAAAAGATTCAAAACCTTATCATTTGACACTACTTTGTAAAAATAATACAGGATACAGAAATCTTATAAAACTTGTTTCTTTATCGTATTCTGAAGGATTTTATGTAAAACCACGAGTTGATAAGGAAATTTTAAAAGAATATAATAGTGGTCTTATATGCCTTTCAGGCTGTCTTGCAGGTGAAATTGGTTCAAATCTTCTTGACGGAGATTATGAAAATGCAAAAAAAACAGCTCTTGAATATAAAAATATATTCGGAGATGGAAATTATTATATAGAAGTACAAAATCACGGAATAGACAGACAGAAAAGAGTTCTGCCTTTACTTTACAAGCTTTCCGAGGAAACTGCAATACCTCTTGTAGCCACAAATGACGCTCATTATATTGAAAAATCAGATGCTAAAATACAGGATATACTTGTATGCATACAAACTAAAAAGAAACTTGATGATAAAGACAGACTTGCATTTGAAACAGATGAGACATATATTAAAAGTACCGAGGAAATGTATGAACTTTTCAGAAATTTTCCGTCAGCAATTACAAATACATCTGAAATAGCTGAAAAATGTAATGTAAATTTTGAATTTGGAGTTATAAAGCTTCCTGAATTTAAATCGGGAAAAAATATTTCAAACAGAGAATATTTTATAAATTTATGTTATGAAGGATTGAAAAAACGATATGGAGAAAATCCATCAGAAAATATTAAAAAGCGTATGGAATATGAAATACAGATAATAAACAGTATGGGATTTATAGATTATTTTCTGATAGTATGGGATTTTGTAAATTATGCGAAAAGTAATGATATTCCAGTAGGTGCAGGTCGTGGTTCTGGAGCTGGAAGTCTTTGTGCTTACTGTCTTGAAATTACTGATATTGACCCTATAAAATATAATCTGCTTTTTGAAAGATTTTTAAATCCTCAAAGAGTAACTATGCCCGATTTTGATATAGGTGCGAGACGTTTCCCTACAATGGCGTAAGCTTAAAAAGGGACACTACAATTTAAAAAGTAGGAGAACTACTGACTTGATGGTTAGAATGACGGAGTAACGCCCTGAAATAACCACCTTAAACTGCGACATGCGGCTGCATTGCTGTATGAAGCTCGCTGAAGTCGGAGGAAGTTGACCTAAACTGAAAACTATTGAGTAATATTGGTACAAAAGTGGTTAGAACCCGCCCGTAGGAAAGATAGGAATAGGCATGGTCAATGATACTTCGGAGGTCTATAAAACACATATGGTTAGAATGTGCATATGACAAATGTACTGACGAACTTGCGAATGTACAGTCCTTAACGAAGAACATATCCGAAAGGTATGTAGGCATAACTGTTTCGTCTGCTGAGGTCGAGTAAGAATCGATGTTATGAAACACCTTGCATCGTTACAGGCGGTGGATGGCAGACAGGGCTATAGTGAGAACCTAAGTGTGTATGTAAAGATAAGGTCAGTGGAACGTCGGAAGCGATAGAACGACTTAGTTGGACGGCGAAGAATAATAAGCGTCCTTAATCTACTCGTGAAAGTAGTGGCACGAGCAATGAAGTCCCTGTAATGGGGATGGAGCAACAGCCACAAGTCGATAGCTGTTATATTTGTTGAACTGAGAATTTTGAAACTCCAAAATTCGAGTAGGACAAATAAGATTCTACCCTAATCCAAAAAGAAAGGGGTGGTGTCAAATGAGTAATAGCATTTTATCTGAAACGACATTACAAAGCAAATTTGACAAACTATATCTTGATAGCAAGAACGGATTAAACTTTAAAAGTTTGATGCCAATTATTATGTCAGAGGAAAATATTCTCGCTGCATACAAGAACATCAAAGGTAACAAGGGCATTTGCATACACTTAAGAAAAGTGATATAATATAAGAATGAATAACATAGAAAAAATATATGAAATAATGCCTGAAAACTGGAAAG
>JAZKXQ010000111.1:0-5343 GCA_045611725.1 Oscillospiraceae bacterium | reverse complement strand
ATAAATGTATTGTATATGAATATAATAATCATTATTATTTCACTGATTTTCAATAAATTGATTTAAAATCTCTCTTAACCAACTTACAACTTCCAATTTATTTTGTACAACAACTTATAATATAAACGGGATTGTTTCCATTTAAAATATTGTATTTTCCAACTGATGTTGAAGTATTTACAGCTATCTGAACCATATTAAATTCAGGCATTTCCTTCATTATTTCATAAGCTTCTGATAAAGTTTCAAGAGTAACTGCTGATACGGTTACTCTTATTTTTTTATCAAAACTGCAAATATACCTAAAAATATCTTTTAATTCACCATCTGAACCACCTATAAAAACAGTGTCGGGAACAGTAAGATTTTTAATTTCTTCCAGTGCATTTCCCTTGCAGACCAAAAGATTATTAAGCATAAATTTTTCTTTATTTTTACAGATTATTTCATAAGCATTCTGATTTTTTTCAACAGCATAAACAATTCCATTTCTGCAAAGCCTTGCACATTCAACAGAAATACTTCCTGTACCTGCACCAATATCCCATACTGTCATATTGTTTTCAAGCTTCATTTTCAGAAGTATTACTGCTCTCACTTCCTCTTTTGTCATAGGAGTTGAATTTCTTATAAAATCGCTGTCATTAAGAAGAATTTTATCATCTTGATTACAAAAATTTTTATTTTCAATTGCTATAACACATAATGATGGATAATCTTTACTAATTATTTCATATGATTTTCCAAAATCAAGAATTTCATTTTCATATGATAAATCAGCACCTATATAAATATTTACATCATTAAAACCATATTTAATCATTTTTTCAGCAAGATATGAGGGATTGTTTTCAGAAGAACATAGAAAAAATGTATATTCATTATTTTTTACAGCATTTATTATTTTTCCGTCTGAAATATTTCTGCCGTGAACGCTTATTATTTCTGAATTTTCAAGAGTTATACCAAATTTTGATGCAAGAAGCTGAATAGAACTTATTGAGGGAACAACAGTTATATTGCTGAATTTATTTTTAACTGTTCTGTAAAAGCTATAAAGCAAAGGGTCGCCTGAAACAATAACAGCTGTATTGCCTTTCTGTAAAAGATTTTCTATAAGCTCTATAGTTTCATCTGTTTTAGAAAATTTAAAAAATTGTTTTCCCTCTGCAAGAAATTCAAAACGTTTTGAAGAAACTATAAAATCAGCATTTTGTATTTCCTTATAGGCTAAAGGCATAATATAATCCTCTGAACCGCCTCCCCCACCTATAATTACAAGTCTGTTACTGTTCATTTCTGCACCACTCCTTTATAACATATTCAGCATTTTTACTTTCAGCAAGTATATCTCCTGCCCTGTTTGTATATATAACAGCTATTCTGCATTTTTTATGGACTCTCTGAGTACATTTTTCTTCTGCCTTGTCACAGATATTTTTCCATATATACTGCATATTATATTTTTTAAGAATTTCGTCAGATTGTTCAGTAGTTATACAATTATAAAGTTCTTTGACAATTTCATATGAAGCTCCTGCAAGTGCTGAATGTGTACATATTATTTCATTTTTTCCGTCAGCAATATGGCTATGAGTATTCATTATATCCCCTGCAAGTTTTACAAATTTCCCTGTCTGCCCAAATATAAGTATATTTTCAAATCCAAGTTCTTCAGCATTGTCAAGCATAAAGCCAATATAATTACTGCAATGGACTATACAGCCACCATTTTTTATATGCTTTCTAAGATATTTTTCAGCCTGATTTCCTGTAACAAATGCAATTGTTCTAAAACCTTGATTATAATACATAGTCATTTCCTCAAGCAAAGATTCCCTTACAGATTCTTCGCTCATAGGTCTTACAATTCCCGTAGTACCAAGAATTGATATTCCTCCAATTATTCCAAGTCTTGAATTGAATGTCTTTTCAGCAATTTTTTCTCCATTCGGAACTTCAATAGTAACAATAACGCTTTTTTCAGGGATTATTTTTCTTATTTCATTTTCAATCATCTGACGTGGAACAGGATTTATTGCAGGTTCTCCTTTAGGAATTTTCAAACCGTCCATTGTAACAATACCAACACCTTTTCCGGCTTTGAAAATAATATCCCCATTATAATTACATATTTCAGCCTTTACAATTATAATACAGCCATTGGTAACATCAGGGTCATCTCCTGAATTTTTTATTACTCCACATTTATATTCATCATATTTAATAATTTCAAGTTTAAGATTTTTTCCCACAGGAGTATCAATACTTACATATTCAGGATATTTTCCACAGGTCTGCCATATAACTGACGCCAAAGCCGCCGCCGCCGCACAAGAACCTGTAGTACAACCTTCCCTCAATTTTTTCATCGTTCACCTAAAGCCATATATATCAGCGAATTCACGGCGGCGGCGGCAATATTACTTCCACCTTTTCTGCCATTTGCTATAATATATGGCACTCCGCATTTTTTAAATAAATCCTTTGCTTCAACAACATTTACAAATCCAACAGGAACTCCTATTACAAGAGAAGGTTTAATTTTATTTTCACATACAAGCTCATAAAGTCTTATAAGAGCCGTAGGAGCATTTCCTATAGCAAATATTTTATTATCAGGATTAAGTGATGCTGTTTCCATAGCTATTGCAGACCTTGTTATTCCACGTTTAACAGATTCTTCAGTAACTTTTTCATTGTCAATATAACAATCCGCCTCACAGCCAAGCTTTGCAAGACTTTTCTTATTAATTCCCGAATATGCCATTCTTGTATCCGTTATTATTCTGCAACCCAATTTCAATGCGTCAAGTCCATATTGTACTGCATTTTCTGAAAATTCAAGATTATCAGCATAATCAAAATCAGCCGAAGTATGAATAATTCTCTTGATAACAGGTTCTTCAAGAGGATTAAATTTTCTGTCACCAAGAATACTGCTTATTATTTCAAAAGATTTCTTTTCAATTTCCATAGGCTTTAAAATTTCAAAATCCATTTAAATCCCCTTTTCTATAATTTCATATATTTTCTGAATATCAAGAGCTTTTCTCAACTCATCGGCAAGAATATCATATTGTTTTTCTTTATATGCTCTAAAATCAATTTTTTCAGATTTTTTATCAATACCTTTATTTTTCATAATACAGGATATTATATCCGAAGATATGCTGTCAAAAATTCCGTGAAGATATGTTCCGAAAACTGTACCTTCATAATTCATATATCCATCAATATTTCCATTTTCAAACATTGTAAAATCAATTGCATTTCCACAGTTTTCAGTAACTCCCATATGTATTTCATATCCATCAGCATTTTTTCCCGAAAGATTTTTCATAATACCATTTATATTATTTATTTTTGCAGATGTTCTTGAACGGACTTTATTTTTTTCAAATACAGTTTTTATATCAAGAAGTCCCATTCCTTTTACAGTTCCGCCATTTTCAATATTATATGGGTCTGAAATTTCATTTCCAAGCATCTGAAAACCTCCGCATATTCCCCATACAATAACTCCCTGAGATGATTTTTTAAGAATTGAAGCTTCAAGACCACTCTGACGAAGCCATTGTAAATCTGAAATTGTATTCTTAGTTCCTGGAATAATTATCATATCAGGATTTCCTAACTGGGATACAGAAGAAACATATCTCAAAGAAACATTTGCATCTGTTTCAAAAATATTAAAATCCGTAAAATTAGATATTCTGGGAAGTCTTATAATTGCTATATCAACATCAGCATTATCCTTTTTATTTTTAAAACGTTCTGAAAGGCTGTCCTCATCATCAAGGTCTATATCTATATACGGAATTGTTCCAAGCATTGTTTTTCCTGTAAGATTTTCTATCATATCAAGACCGCTTTGGAGTATTGATATATCTCCTCTGAATTTATTTATAATAAGCCCTTTTATCATTTCCCTTTCTTCATCGTCCATAAGAGCAACCGTTCCATAAAGCGAGGCAAAAACCCCTCCCCTGTCAATATCTCCTGCAAGTATTACAGGAGATTTTGACATTTTAGCCATTCCCATATTAACTATATCAACAGCTTTTAAATTTATTTCCGCAGGACTTCCTGCACCTTCAAGTACTATTATGTCAAATTCCTCTGCAAGTGAATTATATGATTTCATTATATGTGGAATAAATTCTTTTTTGTGCTTATAATATTCAGTTGCACTCATTGTGCCATATACTTCACCATTTACAATTACCTGTGAGCCTTTATTACTTACAGGCTTTAAAAGTATTGGATTCATTCTTACATCTGGTTCAATACCTGCCGATTCTGACTGCATAGCCTGAGCCCTGCCTATTTCAAGACCTTCAGATGTTATATATGAATTAAGAGCCATATTCTGTGCCTTAAAAGGAGCAGTCCGAAAACCGTCCTGCTTGAATATTCTGCATAAACCTGCTGTTATAAAGCTTTTTCCTGCTGAAGACATCGTTCCTGTAATCATTATTGATTTAGCTTTCATTTTTTCTCCCTCCCTACTATTTCAGATAATTTTTCAATAAGATATTCATTATCTTTATGAAGCCTTATTGAAATTCTGTAATAACCATTTCCAAGATTTTTATAATCCGAACATTTTCTTATTAAAATTCCATATCTGATAAGCTCCGAATAAAAATCAATGTCGCTATCAGAATGAAAAAATATATAATTAGCATTAGGCTTAAAAACTTTAAAACCTGATTTTTTAAGATTATTGCAAAGAAATTCAGATTCTTTAAAAATTAATTTTCTGAAATTTTCTCTGTATTCATTATCTTCAAGCATTACAATTCCGATTTCTGAAGCAATAGTATTAACTGACCACGGCTGACCGCTTTCAGCAACTTTCATTATAAGATTTTTATTTGATGATATACCATATCCAAGCCTTAAACCTGCAATTGCATACATTTTTGTCATTGATTTAAGTATAAAAACATTAGGAAATTTTTCAATTTCATTAAGCATTGAATATTTTTCGGGATTATCCGTCATATCATTAAAACATTCATCTATTAAAAAAATTATATTATTTTTTAAAGTTTTTTCAGCAATTTTTAAAAGCAATGATTTTTCAGTAATTACTCCTGTAGGATTATTCGGACTGCATATAACTACAAAATCAATGCTTTCATCAAGCATATCAAGAATATCATCTTTTATTATAAAATCTTTATCTGTATTATAATTGATTATACTGCATTGCACTTCATTAAGTGCTTTTTCGTATTCTGTAAAACAAGGCACAGGAATTAACGCTTTTTTAGGTTTAACTGAATGTACAAGTCTGAAAAGTACATCTGCCCCTCCGTTTCCACATACTATATT
>JAZKXQ010000110.1:0-4755 GCA_045611725.1 Oscillospiraceae bacterium | reverse complement strand
CGCGCAGCGACATGATCCACGCATACAGCGCGCCGGCCAGAACGGATGCGCCGGCCATCCAGCAAAACTCGGCCGCAGTGACCGAAGAAGAATAAATCGAATCAAACATATGATACTATACAGAAAAAAGAATCTTCAGCAACAAGCTATCTGAAATCTGATGCTCCTGTACAGTTTGCAAGAGAGCATGCGTTTGATGACGTAAAATCAAATAAAGGAAGAACAAAAGCAGGAAGAATTTTAAAAGGTGGTCTTTTGGGATTGGCAGCCACAAAATTAGGTGGTTATGGTACAGAAAAAGAACGAAGAAAAGATGCAGTGGGAAATTCTGACGGTTTTTTGGAGATGCAACCTATTGAAATAGATATTCCTGGGAAAGAAGCAGATAGTGAAAATAAATTAAGAGGCTATAAGTATTATAATTCTAGGATAACCTCATTAAAAAAACTATTAACAATGTATGAGCGTCAAAATTTAGATACAACAGAAATTGAGAGAGACATACGCCAATGTGACAATGGTAAGGCAGTTATATTGTTCTCCGGAAGTGCAGGTAGTAATGTTTCACAAATGAAAGAGGTGGCTCGTAGCTATGTAGCATATGGATATACATGTTATGGTGTTGATTATCGTGGATTTGGTAGAAGTGGCACTAAAAAGATAAAAAATGGCAAAGAAGAATATACCAGTGGGATGATTACTGAAAACAGATTATATGAAGATTCAAGAATTATATATAATTATGTTGTTGAGCATGAAAATTATTCTCCAAATAATGTGATTTTACATGGCTTTTCGTTAGGAGCTTCGATTGCTTCTAATCTTGCTGCAGAAGTTTCAGAAAAAGCTAATCAGCAACAAGGTAATCAAGAGACTTACAGGCTTGGTGGTTTGGTTATGCATAGTCCTATGACTTCAACTGAAGAAATGGGAAAGGATTTAGGAGGTTCTATAGGTGGTTGGACTACTCGTGGAGCAATGGGAGATATGAATTCCAGAAAAAATCTTAAAAAGGCTCGTGAATCAGACCAAAATTTACCATTAGCTTTTATAAGTGGCAACAAAGATATGGGTGACCATTTGGATATTAATAGAACTGGAATAGCTAATGAATATAATACAAGTGTTACTAAATGGAGTGTAGGAGGAAGTCATCTGCAGACTCAAGAGCATATGAAATATGCAAAATATTTTATGCCTGATTTGCAACGAACTCCTGTTCAAGGTAAATTTTTGAATAGTAATCTTTCTTCTCGTGTTAATATTGTTCAAAAAAAATCAGGAAACAGTACAGGCTTACCTGCAAATTTAAAGTCAGGTATTGAAAGTATGTCTGGTTTAAGTATGAATGATGTAAAAGTACATTATAACTCACAAAAACCTGCACAAATGAAAGCTTTGGCATATACTCAGGGAACTGATATTCATATAGCTCCTGGACAGGAACAGCATTTAGGTCATGAGGCATGGCACGTTGTACAGCAGAAACAAGGCAGAGTTGCACCCACAACACAGATGAAAGGCATAAATGTAAATGACAGTCCTGCACTTGAATATGAAGCTGATGTTATGGGTGCTAAAGCTTTTCAGTTTAAATCAGTTGACAATAAAGCTCCTGCACAGTTTAAACAGGCTAATTCCAATACAATTCAAATGGCAAGAGATAAGAGAAAGACTTATTCTCTTGAAGCTGAAGGTAAATATGCAGATATATTGAACAAATTTCCTGATTGGCTTGTACAATATTCTAAGAATTCTAATATGAAATATGTTAGACATCAAGTGTTTGCTGAGATATTTTTAAATGGAAATTATTGCGATAGCAGTGAAGCATATAATGCTGCATGTACATTAGCTGAAAAAGGAAGCATAAAAGCTAAACATATGGGATTTATGACAAAATCAGATATATGGAACTTTTTTTATAATAAATTTGTTCCAACTGCTGGAAGAAATGACGAGTTAGAAGCATCAGGTGTAAATTTTACAGTTAAATATACTTTGCCTGCTGGAGCACTATATCAATTAAGTCACTTAATTATAAATTTTGAAAAACAAATTACTGAAAAGTCTAATAATACTTATGCTAAACAATTATTAGCACTTTTAAACAGAAATAATGTATAAAATGGTGGAGGAAATGCACAGGGATAGAAAATAAAAATTAGTTTAAAATAATAAAATCAAGAAGGACAATCATAAATCAAGGAGTAAAAAATGGATTTATCAAATATAGGTGCAGCAAGGTTATCATTATTTCTTAAAGATATTATTTCAGATGAAATATTTGATAAATTTTATCCTGTGCTTAACAGAGATGTAACTTTTGAGGATATAGAAAACGCTGAACTTGAATATGAGCCACAAAGTGAAACAGAATATCTTATATTGCAAAATATTTCTGATAATCCCCTTGCAATAATATGCACTGAACTTGCATTCTTTTTCAATGATTATATATATGCAAAAGATGTATTCAGACTGCTTGGGGATTTTCAGGAAAACGGTATTTCATTAAGACTTGTATGCGAAATTTCAGGATATAGCGTTTCTGATAACAGTGAAATGATACTTGAAGCTTTTTCAATCCTTAAAAATATTCTTGCAATAAAAAAATATAATAATGATATTGCTGATGCTGTTTTTGGTGTTGATTTTACTTTGACTTCGCTTATAAATTCAAATACATATGTATCATCTTCTGAACTCGAAAATTATATTGAACTTTATTCTTATCAAGATGATTATATTGATTTATGGGATAATGAATTTAGTGAAGTTTTTGGAAATATTTTTGAATCCAGTAATTCAATAGGAATTATTTATGGCGAAAATTTTTCAGGAAAAAAGACTCTTGTTAAAAATTTTATTATAAATCATCAATATAATGTGCTTTTTATCGATTATGAATACATTCAAACTATACATTTTACCGATTTTAAAATGAAAATAAGAAATCTTCTTAGGGATTGTTATCTTTTAAAAGCTGTTTTATGTATTTCAAATGTTGACAGCAATCAAGTGACAAATGTTATTAACAATATAATGATGGAATATGCTGGTTTTAATCTTCCTCTGTTTATCACTTCAAAGAATATTATTCCTATATCAGAAATTAAATATCCATCAGTTTTATTTAAAATACCTAAATTAAGTGTAAATCAAAGTATGAAAATATGGAAATATTTTTCAGAGTTACATCATCTGGAGCAGAATTGTTTTGATGAAATTTCCCAAAGTATTATACTTACTATAGGTAAAATTAAAAATATTATATATTCTTCTATGTGTCAGAATATATGTAATAATAAACGCAAAGTTGCTGAAATGTGTTATGATTTGATGGACAATGTTAATTTTAAAGGTGTCACAAAAATTTATCCCAAATATACTTGGAATGATTTAAAACTTCCGGAAAATGATTTAAATAAATTATACCAAATTTGTACATATGCAAGAAATAAAAATAAATTAATGGAAGATTGGCAGATGAAGAATATTTATCATTATGGCAGTTGCGTTTCAGCTCTGTTTACTGGCTCACCTGGAACTGGTAAAACAATGTCTGCACAAGTAATTGCAAATGATTTAAATCTTGCATTGTATAAAGTAGATTTATCTCAAATTATGGATAAATATATAGGCGAAACTGAAAAACATTTAAGTGAAATATTTGATTATGCTGAAAACAGTAATGCAGTTCTTTTCTTTGATGAAGCTGACGCTTTGATTGGTAAAAGAAGTGAGATAAATGACTCAAAAGATAAATATGCCAATACTCAGGTTTCATATATTCTTCAAAGAATAGAGGAATATAATGGAATTGTTTTGATGGCAACAAATTATTCAAATAATATTGACCCTGCAATAACAAGAAGAATAAGATATGTTATAAATTTTATGATTCCTGATAAAAAAATACGCTATGAAATATGGAAATCAGTACTAAATGAAAATATTCCTCATCAAGATATAGATTTTGATTTATTAGCATCAGATACATTTGAATTTTCAGGAGCAATGATTAAAAATATTGTCCTTAATGCATGTGTTATGGCTATTTCCGAAAATCTCTCTGTTAATATGAGTCATATATCAAAAAGTATTGTTATGGAATATAAAAAGATGAATAGAAATGTTATTCCCGTAGAATTACAAAAGTTTTTATCATAATAATTTTTCCATCAACGATAATAAGTCTTATCTGCAAAGGTAGAGGCGATATACAATAAAAAATGGAATGGCTTTAAAACCATTCCATTTTTATAATGTAAAAATAAACAAAGCAGTTGGGAATTAACCAACTGCTTTTTCAGAAATTACTATCTGCGAGGTTTTCTTGGCTTTACCATAGCTCCACCTGAAACTTCATCAAGATTATCTAATGTAATCTCCTGTGAATTATCATTTGTTTTTTTAGTTTCTTCTGAAACCTGAACATCTTTAATATCATCTTTATTCATTGCAATTACCTCCAAATTAATTATCTTCTGGTTTTTGGTCTTCTTCCACCTACAACAGATTCTATTTCTTCAATAGAGAGTTGTTCTTTTTTAGGCTGAACTTTCTCTGTATCGGACTTCTTAATGTCCTGACCCTGCTTGTTTTTCAGAATTTCCTTATTCATAGCAATACCTCCATTTTACTTATAATTAATTTAGCATAATACTTGCTATTCATATATTAACATAAAAAACCAAAAAAATCAATAATTAAAAAGTATAAAAAAAAGGAAGTTTTTTGTGCAAATTAAAC
>JAZKXQ010000109.1:0-3912 GCA_045611725.1 Oscillospiraceae bacterium | reverse complement strand
TTCTTCATTCGGATATATTCTGAATTTATATGCTTTATTTGACATTGTTTTCACCACCTTGATATTTATTATACCACATATTTTTTATTTTCGCAATTCATCTCCCACCTTCGCTTTGCTTAGAGGTGGGAGTCTTCTTGCGAGTTATGATAAAATATAAAAAAGAAAGAGAGATTTTTTAATCTCTCTTTTTTTATGCAAGAAATGAAACTATTTTTAAAATAATCTCAATTACAAGAATTATACCACAACCTCTGAAAATAATATCATTAACAATTCCATATGATGAACACAATTTCAAGCCTATTGCAGGTTTTTTAAGGGGATAAAACAGTTTAACCTTCTTTTTATTGAATATATCAAGAAAAATATGAGTTGAAACAGAAACTGCCATATATAGAGCTGTCATAGGGTAAATTATGTAACACGATATTGTCATTAAAGCAAGTCCCAAAAGTGAATGCATAAAACTTCTGTGGGGACAATTTTTTCCAAACATACATATGCTAATCATAGCCATAATTCCCGTAATTACACGCATTATATTACTGTCACTGCTTATTTTATCAACAATTCCGACTTTAAAAATAATTTCTGCAAAAGCAATAATAATCACTGATACAGTAATTATTGTAAGTACTTTATTAAGATTTTTACGGCTTTTCGATGTGCTTACATCTATATCACTTATAACCGAGCCTATTGAAGCAACTCCAAGACACATTACAGTTTCTGCAATTGTATCAGGCTGAGTTATAAGCATAGTTAAAGCCATACCTGCCGTAAGATGTGCTTTACCTGTCATATAAAAAAACTCCTCTAAAAAAGACATCTGACATTAATATCAGATGTCCTTTTTTCATAATCACTTATTTTTTTCCACCTCTTACAATTTTTTCAGCCTGTCTGAAAGAATCTCCGAGTTCGTCAATCATTGGAATAATATCATCAAGGATTTTTAAATCCTTTTTAATATTCGCCTGAGTAATGCTCCATATAAAATAATCATACAAAGCTGCAAGATTTGCTGATATTTCATAGCTATGGTCAAGCGACTGTTCAAGATGCCTTATAATTTCTTTAGCTTTGTG
The DNA here is from genome assembly GCA_045611725.1 of Oscillospiraceae bacterium. GTDB lineage: Bacteria > Bacillota > Clostridia > Oscillospirales > Ruminococcaceae > UBA5884. The sequence goes on along the minus strand of JAZKXQ010000109.1, from coordinate 2,821 downwards.
GAGCTTTTCATTTGCACCCGCATAATTTTTATCTTCAATATATATTTTAGCCATATTAAGATTTTTAGAACAAGCCTCAAATAATTTTACAACAATCTCCTCAGGAGTCATTGTCATAATTGACTGTTCTTTATACTGGCTATATGGATTTTTATTTACAGCCATTATCAGCAATACCTCTTTTCATACTTTTTTAATATCCCATATTATTATATAAGAAATCGCTTTGTGCCTGATAATTTGAAAGAGTTGTTTCCATTGTGTTAAACATTTCCCAGTATTTTGTTCTACGGGATTCATAACGGTCATTAAGTTTTTCAAGCTTTTCAGCAATTCTTTCAAGCTGGTCATAGATTATATTATCTTTTTCAGTAGCTTTTCCTACTACACCAGCAAGTGATACAAGTGAACCAGGATTTCCTGAACTTGTATTTGCAGTCTTTTTACATATATTATTAAGTCTTGTTGCAATACCCGAATTAGCATTTGTAAACATATTTGCTATTTCATCAGCATTTGATTCAAGAGCTTTTTTTAATTTATCCTCATCTATTTTGAGTTTTCCATAATCCTGCCAATTGGAACTTGAATCAATACCAATATTTGAACATACTATATCAGAATCTTCTCCTCTGGTATAGAATACAGCTCTCATATCCTGAAGGAATTTGGAAATATCAGAATCATTTCTCAAAAGACCTGTTTTGGATTTTTCTTCCCAGAGTTCAATTTCTCTTTCACTCATTTCCTTTTTCTGAGCGTCTGTAAGAGGAGGATATTCTTTATACTCTGCCTTTTGATGAGTCATCTTGTTAAGGTCTTCTATCAAAGTATTATAATCCTTAACAAAATCCTTGATTACTGATACAATCTTATCTGTATTCTTTGAAGCTGAAATTGTTGCAGCTTCTGTTGTAGTTACGCCTTTTAATTCAAAAGTAACTCCATTATATTCAACAGTATTTCCTGCTCTTTCCAGTTCAATTCCATTAACTGCAAATTTTGCATTAGTACCCTTAGCTGTATTTGAACTTTCAAATCCTATTGCTTTAAGAAGATTTCCACTATCAGAAACATTCATTTCAAAATCAGAACCTGCATTTTTGCTTGTTACTGAAAAAGTATCTGATAATGAATTATACGTCATTTTAACTCCTGCATCGCTGTTATTCACTTTACTCAAAATCTTTGAAAGTGTATCTTCTTCTGTATATTCAATATCGACACCATTTATTGTAAGTTTACCACTTCCTATTGTTTCTGATTCGCCTAAGCACGATGTTTTCACCTCTGAAAGTTTAGATATAAGAGAGAGTCCTGTTGTAGAATTAGAAGATTTAAGACCTATAGTATCAAGAACTTCATCAGCACCCGAAATTGAAACAGTTCTATTATTTCCAACACCCTTGATAACAGTATTTCCATCAGTATCCTGAGTTACGGAAATACCTGTGCCGAAAGCCTTTTCAATATCATCTTTAATATCATATATTGACTGACCTTCTTCAAGTGTAAAAGTTTTTCCGACATTATCAAGTGATATTGTAACAGAACCATTAAGTTTAAGACCAGGATTAAAAGTACCTGCTTTCATAGTATATGAATCGGGGTCTGTTTCATTTTCCTTTTTATCCTCAGAAGCAGAAAAATTAGCTGTATAGCCAAGCATTCCAAGACCACCCTTTGAACCCGAAACCTTAAATCCTACTGAACCTGTGAAAAGCAGTGTATCATATGATTTTTCATCATTTTCATCTTTTGGTTTATATTCTACATTTATTCCTGCTGATGAAAGTTTATTCTTTATAAGTTCTGCAAATCCTGCCTTATCATATTCACCATCAGCATTTTTCAAAGCCGTAAATTCTGAACTTGCCAAATCAATTTCAATATCTTTATATACTAAATCGCCTTTTTCATCTTTATCCATTTCGCCATCGCCGTCTTCATCGACTTGATAAGAAAATTTAACAGTTCTGTCATAATTTTTAACATTTGACTCATTAAAAACAATCTGCTTTGTGCTTACTGACTGTTTTGAGCTGATTGAAGCAGCAGTTGCAAGTTGTGAAACGCTTACTGAAAAATCATCTTCTGCTGAATTTTGAGAAGAAATTACTTTAACAGCTGAAGAAGTTGATTCTGCTGTTGAAGAATTAAAAATATTCACTGAACGGAGTGATGTATCTGAAGTAAGGCTGAAATATTTATCCTGAAAATCATTTATTTTTGTTATAACATCACGGTATTGCTCCTGTTTCCATTCAAGAGTTTGTTTTTCCTGTTTCTGTGTATCAATCTGAGTCTGTATGCCGGAAAGCATACTCTCAACCATACTGTCGGTATCCATACCCGAAATCATACCAGACAAGCCTTTACTTGAAGCAGCCGAAGCTGTCGAAGAAGTTGCATTAACGTTCATAAAATCACATTCCTTTCTGATTTTTTATATAACTTGTGAACTACCAATTGTCTAAAGCAAATGGGATTGTATTTGACTATTTTTCAAATAATATATCGGACGGATTAAAAAATTTTCAATACCTATATCTGTTTATTCTTTTTAGGAATATACAAATCGCCTGAATTTTTATAAGAGGTATATGCGTGGAATTTTGAAGCTTTTGCTTCATTTCCGGAATTAAGAGTTTTTATTCTTTCAAGCATTACATCTTTACATTCTGTAAGTTTCTGATTAAGTATATCATCTTTTGATAATATTTCATCAATTACCCTTTTCATTGTACAACGTTCATTATATAGTTCTTTTTCTTCATCATTAAGCTTTTCAAATTCTATATTAAATGACATAATGCTATCA
>JAZKXQ010000108.1:0-7539 GCA_045611725.1 Oscillospiraceae bacterium | reverse complement strand
TCAAGACCACCTGAATAAGCAAGAACAACCTTTTTAATTTCCTTTGACATTTGAAAAACCTCCGTTTTTAATGAATTAATTTTATTATACCTCATAATTGCAAAAAGTCAAGTACTTTCTGCATATTTATCAACTTGCACTGTATTTTTATACATTTTTATGCATATTTACAATTGATTTATGTATAAAAATGCATTATCTTATGTATACTTATACATTAACGAAGAAAAGTCGGCAGTGCCGACTATTTTTCGTGATAGAAAATACAGTTTATAAGTGGAATTACAAATGCAAATCCAAATGACATAAGAAGTTCATTTTTTACAAGTGGTGCTGTAGCAAATACTGTCTGTAATGGAGGAAAATATATAGCAAACGCTATTATAAGAACAGAAAATAATACAGATGCTATAAGCTTTTTGTTATTGAAATAAGGTACTGTGAAAATATTTCCCTTTTCGGATTTACATTCAAAAACGTGTATAAGCTGAGATGTTACAAGAGTAAGCAAAGCACAGGTTCTGCATACTGAAATATCAGCACCAGTCTGCATTACGGTAGTAAAACAGCCTAGAGTACATAAACCTATAAGAATACCTCTGAAAACTATTCTGAACATAAGTCCGTCAGAGAAAAAGCTTTCTTCAGGCTTTCTGGGTGGCTTATTCATTACCCTTTTATCAGTAGGCTCCATTCCCAGAGCAATTGCAGGAAGCCCATCAGTAATGAGATTTACAAGCAGAAGATGTACTGGCATAAGTACAAGAGGCAAACCCATAAGTATTCCTACGAACATAGTTATAACTTCACCAATATTGCAGGATAACAGATAACGGACAAATTTTCTTATATTTGCATAAATTCCACGTCCCTGTTCAACAGCGTGAACGAGTGTTGCAAAATTATCATCAAGGAGAATTACATCAGCTGACTGTTTAGTAACATCAGTTCCTGTAATTCCCATAGCTACACCGACATCAGCCTCCTTTATCGCTGGAGCATCATTGACTCCGTCACCCGTCATTGTTACTATGTATCCTTTTTTCTTATAAGCCTTTACAAGCCTTAATTTATGTGAAGGCTCAACCCTTGCATATACTGAAACATCATCAATACAACGGATAAGCTGTTCATCATCAATAGCGTCAAGTTCAGCACCCGTCATTACTTTTTTTCCTTTTAGTATACCAGCCTGTTTAGCTACTGCCGAGGCTGTATTTTTATGGTCACCTGTTATCATAACTGTCCTTATATGTGCCATAGAGCATTTTTTAACAGCAGTTTTTACTTCTTCACGCACAGGGTCTATCATTCCTGTAAGTCCAAGGAATATCATTCCCGAAGGCTCACCGTTTTTATATGAAGTTTTTTCTGCAAATGCAAGAACTCTCAAAGCCTTTTCAGACATTTCATCAACTTTATTCTGAATTTGTTTCTTTACCGATGAAGTAAGAGGAATAATTCCTCTGTCAGTATAAAGAAATGCACATTTTTTCAGAATAACATCTGATGCACCCTTTGAAAACGCAATTTTCTGACCTGATTTTTCAGATACTATTACAGTCATACATCTGGTCTGGCTGTCAAATGAAATTTCATCAATTCTTTTATAATCATATTTAAGCTTTTCAGCTGTAATATTGCCTTTAGCAGACATTACAAGCAAAGCCGTTTCCGTAGGGTCACCAAGTACTTTCCATTCACCATCTTTTTTAAGATTACCACGTTCTCTTGATGAAGTATCAGTATCTGATGAGATTGAAGCGTTATTGCATAATATACTGCATTTCATAATTTCAGTAAGAGATTTTGAACTTACAGGATTTATATTTTTCCCGTCATATGTAATATTTCCTGCGATTCTATAACCTTTACCACTTACTGAAAAATCACGCATATCAGTAAAAATTTCAGTTACAGTCATTCTGTTTTCGGTAACAGTACCTGTTTTATCAGTACATATTACAGATGCACAGCCGAGAGTTTCCACAGAATGAAGTTTATTTACAAGAGCCTTTTGTTTCATCATACGGTTTACGGCAAGAGCAAGGGCAATTGTAACAGTAGCAGGAAGACCTTCGGGAATTGCAGCAATAGCGATGGTAATGCCTGTCATAAGCATATCAAATACAGGCTCATTTCTTAGAACACCTGCGAGGAATACAATAACGCATACAGCAATGCATATAAGAGCGACAATTTTTCCGAGTTCTCCGAGTCTTTTCTGCAATGGAGTCTGAGCTTCCTCAATATCGGCAATCATACCTGAAATTTTACCCATCTGAGTATTTTTACCTGTAGCAATTACTTTTGCAGTTGCGTGACCTCTTACAATAACAGTACCACTGTACACAATATCAGATTTATTAAGGGAATTGTCTTTATTATCGGGATTTCCTGTAACTTTTGCAACAGCTTCGGATTCGCCTGTAAGAATTGACTCATCAGCACAAAGACTGCTCTGGGAAAGTACAACGCAGTCAGCAGGAACTTTATCACCTGCTTCAAGCTCAATAACGTCATCAGTTACAACATTTTCAGCAGGTATTACAGATAATTTTCCGTTACGATAAACTTTGGCATTGGGAGAAGTCATATTTTTCAGCGTTTCAAGAGTTTTTTCAGTTCTGTATTCCTGAACAAATCCGAGTATTGAATTAAGCATAACTATTAAGATTATAGTTACAGCATCATAAATTTCTCCGAGAAATACGGAAATGCCTGTTGCGACAAGGAGAATTACAACCATAATATCTTTGAATTGATTGGCAAAAATTTTCAAAGCACCTGATTTTTTCTTGTCTGCAAGACAATTCAGTCCTTCATCATTTAATTTTTTTTCAGCCTGAGCAGTAGTAAGTCCAGTCATAGTTATACAACCCCCGTTTCAATGGTCAATAGAATAATATTCAATAGCAATGGATTTTATGACAGTCAGTAGTGCTGACCTCCAGTTCGATAAAACTAAAACTTTTTTTCAAAAAACCAGTACTTGATAAATAAACAATTCTATGATATAATTGTATGGGATATTTTTGCTGAATGGAGGAAATCAATGAAATTATATAAAATTTTTCTTGTTTGTATTATGACATTATTTCTGAATTCCTGTGCATTCAGTAACTCTATTGACAGCCTTATAAATCCACCTACCCTATCAGAAGAACAGGCTCAGATTTATCAGGCTCTCACTGAAAAAATAGGTACAAAAGTAAGCCTTAAATATCCCAAATCCGGAAATTATCTCTCTGCATTCGTAGTGGGAAATATTGATGATGAACCAACTGATGAGGCTATTGTTTTCTATGAAAGAAATGGTATATCGGCAGATGAAATATCTTTGCGTATAAATATTCTTGATATGCGTGACAATGAATGGACTTCCGTTTATGACAGTCCTGCAAATGGTACAGAGGTTGAAAAGGTTATTATATCAAAGCTTGGAAATTCCCCTCTTACCAATATAATAGTAGGCTATAATATGGCTCAAAGCGAAAAAAATTTAAACGTTTATAATTATTCAGATGGTATTCTCAACCAGAATTATTCAGATGTTTATTCCTGTATGGACGTTTGCGATATTGATAATGATTCCCTTTCCGAACTTATTATAATTACAGGAAATTCAGTTTCGGGAACTGCTGAAGCTAAACTCCTTAAACTCAATGAGAACGGTCAGTATTCAAAATATCGTACCCCTATGAGTGAAAATTCTATAGATTATTCTCAATACCTTTACAATGTAAACTCCAACGGTACAAAAACTATTGTTATCGACAGCATTATAAATACCAATACAATACAGACTGAAATTCTCGTTCCGATTTTTAATGAAGCTTTATCTTTTCCTCTTTCTCTGGAGGATATTCAGCGAACAATCAGACAATCTTCTTATATTTCAATGGATATAGATAAGGACGGAGAAATTGAAATTCCATCATCTGATATTTTTCCTGGTTATTCACAGCTTTCAGAAACTGAACAGCTTGAAATGACAAACTGGCTTGTATGCGAAAACGGAAAACTTATCCAGAAATATTCGGGATATTATAATATAAATGATGGTTATGCTTTTATGATGCCATCAAGATGGTATGGAAAAGTTACCATAAAAATAGACGCTTTAAGCGAGGAAGTTATTTTCTTTAAGTATAATAATTCCCTCTCGGAAAGTACAGAAGAACTTATGAGAATATCCGTTATAAGCTCTGCAAATGACAGTGGAAAAATGCGTGATGGCTATAAATTGGTACATTCAAAGGGCGAAAAGAAATATTTTGTCCGTATCGCAGAAAATACACAAAGTGAACTGATTCCTGCATTAAGTGAAGTATTATGCAGTTTCAAATTTATTTAAGGGAGGACTTTTTTTATGAAAAGAATTCTTGTTTGTGAAGACGAAGATGTTATAAGAGATTTTGTAGTCATAAATCTTAAACGTGCAGGTTATGACGTTGTCGATGTAAACTGTGGAGAGGAGGCTTTAAGAACCTTTGAAAATGAAAGAGGTAATTTCGATGTTGCACTCCTTGATATAATGATGCCAGGAATAGACGGCTTTACAGTATGCAAAAAATTAAGGGAAAAAAGCTCAACACTTGGAATAATAATGCTCTCTGCAAAGACTCAGGAAATGGATAAAGTAAGTGGTCTTATGATTGGTGCTGATGATTATATAACAAAACCATTTTCACCATCTGAACTTACTGCAAGAGTTGATGCAATATATCGCAGAGTCTGTATGAGCTTTATAAAAGATGAAGAAATAACTGTTATTGAATCAGGACCTTTTACACTCAATCTTAAAAGCAGAACTGTTGCAAAAAATGATAAACTTATAGATTTAACGCAGGTTGAATATCAGATACTTGAATATTTTATGAACAATAAAAATACAGCTCTTGACCGTACAAGTATTCTTAATCATATCTGGGGACAGAATTATTTCGGTGATGACAAAATAGTTGATGTAAATATAAGAAGAATAAGAATGAAAATCGAGGACGAACCTTCAAATCCTCAATATATTATGACCATATGGGGATATGGTTATAAATGGAATGAAAAACAATAAAAATATATGGCTTAACTTCTGCGAAAGGAACAGCAATTGTTAAAGGATATAAAAATAAATACGATTTCAAAAAATGAATACGGAAATCTGAAAAGACTTAAAACCTCCCGTAAAAGCATTACAGGGAGATGGATTGTAAATAACATAGGAATTGTAATTCTTATTATGCTTGTGCTTGAAACATTTTTTATATATGCCGTTCAGAATTATTACTATAATTCAGCAAGACAGTATATGACTTCAAAGCTTAATGCCGTTACAAGCGTTCTTTCAAGATATTCTTCGGATTCTTCAAAGAATTTTTCAGCCGAAGTCAGAAATATGGTTGAAAGTTTTGCAGATAAGGATAAAATGGAGCTTATGGCAATAAACTCCAAAGGTAAGATAATTCTTACTTCATCTGGATTTTCTCCCGATAATCAGGAGGATATGCCCGATGTCACACAGGCTATGGAAACAGAATCAAATAGTCAGTTTGTAGGCAGACAGCTCAACGGTGAGAAAATAATGGCTATATCATACCCTATTTCCTCTCTTGATGGCGAATACAGTATTCTAAGGGTAGTTATTTCAATGTCGGCGATAGATGAACATATAACATCTCTTATATTTATGGTAACTCTTGCCTGTCTTGCCGTATTAATGTTGCTTATGTTCTCTGGTTTCTATTTTGTTGATTCCATAGTAAAGCCTATACAACAGATAAGCCTTACAGCTGCCAAATTCGCTAAGGGCGATTTTTCAGAAAGAATAATAAATGACAGCCACGATGAAATAGGTGACCTTTGTATTGCTATAAATCATATGGCTGATGAACTTTCAAGTGCTGAAACTATGAAGAATGAATTTATTTCTTCAGTATCTCACGAACTCCGTACACCTCTTACAGCTATAAAAGGCTGGGCTGAAACTTTAAGTATGGCTGATGACCCGGAAACTACAAGTAAAGGGATAAGAGTTATTGTAAACGAAACTGAAAGACTTTCTCAGATGGTTGAGGAATTGCTGGACTTTTCAAGAATACAAAATGGAAGATTTGATATGCAGAAATCAACTATGGATATACTTGCAGAGCTTGAAGAAGCTGTCCTTATCTATGGTGAAAAGGCAAAACAGGAAAATATAGAGATAATTTATAATGCTCCTGAAATGCTTCCGTTTGTTATGGGTGACAAAAACCGTTTAAGACAGGTATTTATAAATATAGTTGATAATGCTATAAAATATTCAAATCCAAATGGCAGGGTAACTGTTGAGGCTACAGCTGATGATGATGTTGATTTTATACAGATTGTAGTTGCTGATAATGGCTGTGGTATCAAAAAAGCTGACCTGCCAAGAGTAAAGACAAAATTTTTTAAGGCAAATCATACAAGGAGAGGCTCTGGAATAGGACTTGCTGTTGCTGATGAGATAATTTCAATGCACGGCGGAACTCTTACTCTTATGAGCGAGGAAAATATAGGAACTACCGTAGTTATAAGACTTCCGGCAGTTTCTTCGGAGGAGCAGAAAACCAATGAGTAAAAAAAATGAACATAAATCCAAAATAGGAGGACAGGCTCTTATTGAGGGCGTAATGATGAAGGGAATATATACCTCTGCAATGGCTTGCCGTCTTCCCGATGGCACTATTGACATTGAAACGTGGAAAGAGAAAAATGGCAAAAATGCTCCGTGGTATAGAAAAACACCCTTTATAAGAGGTTCTTTCAATTTTGTATCATCTCTTATTGACGGATACAGATGCCTTTTGAAATCTGCTGACAAGCAAATGACTGAAGACGATAACGAAGAAGAACTCTCAAAGTTTGATATATGGCTTAATGAACATCTTGGCGAAAAGCTTATGGGAGTAGTTTCTGTAATATCAATAGTTTTCAGTTTAATTCTTTGTATCGGACTTTTTAAATTCCTTCCTATGTGGATAAGCGGATTTCTTAAAAATATTATAACAAATAATGTTCTTCTTACTGTTATAGAGGGAGTAATAAAAATTGCAATATTTATAGGCTATCTTGCAGTTACTTCTCTTATGAAAGATATTAAGAGAACTTATGAATATCACGGTGCAGAACATAAAACAATTGCCTGTTATGAGGCTGGTGAAGAACTTACTGTTGAAAATGTTAAAAAGCATACACGATTCCACCCAAGATGTGGTACAAGCTTTATATTCATAACTCTTTTTACAAGTATTTTCGTATTCTGCTTTATAACCTGGACTAATATGTGGGCAAGACTTGGTTTACAGATAATTCTTCTTCCTCTTATAGTAGGAATATCATATGAACTGATAAGACTTGCAGGAAAACACGACAACTGGTTTACAAGATTGATTTCTTTACCGGGCGTATGGCTCCAACACATCACCGTTTTTGAGCCCACCGATGACATGATCGAGTGCGCGATTACGGCGGTTAAGCTGGTTATTCCGAATGATGACAGCGACCGCTGGTAAGGAG
>JAZKXQ010000107.1:0-1924 GCA_045611725.1 Oscillospiraceae bacterium | reverse complement strand
GAGTAAATTATTATAATTTTAGAAAGAGTCAATCATTTTTACGATGTATTTTTTCAACATTCCAAGGTCTGAAATGTCAATGTTTCCATCGTCATTTACATCTGCAACAGTATCTGCATAATCGGGGAGAATAGTTGCCTTTATGATATGCTGATTTATTGTTGTAACATCTCTTACGTCAACTGTTCCATCACAGCTTGTGTCACCGACACCATATCTTGCAACTATCTCACGCTTTCCATTGCCTAAATTTTCTCCTACCAATAAAATTATTTTTTCCCCTGTTTCAAAATCTATGGTAGAATACGCATTATACCCATCTTCATTTTCACCTAAAGATATTGTTTCAATTATTTTTGGAACACCGTTTTCATCAAGCCAGACTATTTCTTCACAAAAAATTCCACCTATCTCTTCACCATTATTGTAAAAACCAAGCAATTGATATTTTTCTCCAAAAAATGTTTCATTTGTCAAAATATAAACATCATTTTCAAAATCATAACGCCTGTTAAGTATAATAGTATAACAATGGTCATTAATGGTTTGTCTGTGATTGCATTTCAAAAGAAAATCTATAAATTCATCTGTATATTCAAAATTAATGTTGCCATCTGTAAAATTTGCAGGGTGAATGTATTCTTCTTTTTCAACAGCAGAAATACTTAAAGGAGAAACTGCACATAATGTGCTTAATGCCAAAGTAAAAGCAAATATTTTCTTTTTCATAGAAAACCTCCTTAAAATTAAAAATCTGTATTTTTTTACAAAATTATCGTTTTCTAAATAATATCACATTTCAACGTGATTGTCAATACCTATCAAAAAATAGAAAATTCAAGCGAATTATTGTTGAAAACGACGAAAAAATTCTGTTTATATCTCCTCCCAACTAAAATTTATTTGTTTTGTTATCTCTTTCTACTATATTAACCTCGCAAGTTGCAAAAAGGTTGCATAAATTTTTAAAAAATTTTTTAATTTATTTTTTCTTTCTGCTTTTCAATATCTTTATTCATATCTTTTATTATACTTACAGTAAATGGTATTGTAATTATAAACGCCAGTCCGTCAGCAACTGCTTGTGCAACTTCAAGCCCTTTAATTCCAAATATCTGTGGAAGTATAATTATTAATGGTATGAAAAATAATCCCTGTCTTGAAACTGATAAAACTGTTGCTTTTATTGTTTTCCCCATATTCTGCAATATCATATTAGCCATTATTATAATTCCGTGACTGAAAAATGTAAGGCTCTGATACCTTAATATTTCACTTCCAACCTTTATTACCTCCGGGTCATCTCGGAAAGCACTTACAATAGACTCTGAAAAAACATATGCAATTATTGCATAGCAAATCATAAAGACTGTTGAAACCTTTATGCAGAAAACAAATACTTTTTTTACTCTGTCATATAATCCTGCACCATAATTAAAGCCACAAACAGGCTGAAATCCCTGTCCAAAGCCTATTACAACAAATCCACCTATCATTACAATTCTGCTTACTACTGAAACGGCAGCTATTACAGCGTCACCATACTCCCCTGCTGCGTGATTAAGGCTTATAGAGGCAACACAGGCAATACTCTGACGGAATAAAGATGGCGTTCCGAACTGAAATATCGATGATACTATTTCATTTGATAATGAAAAGCCTTTAAAATTCACAGGATTTCTTTTACTTAATATTAATAATGCAACAAAACTTAAAATCTGACTTAAAACAGTAGCATAAGCAGCACCTTTAAGTCCCATATTAAAATTAAATATAAATATCGGGTCAAGAATTACATTAAGAATTGCTCCTCCAGACATTCCAAGCATTCCTGAAAAAGCATTCCCCTGAAATCTTAACTGATTATTAAGTGTAAACGATGTAAGAATAAACGGAACTCCTATCAGAATAATTTTCATATATT
>JAZKXQ010000106.1:0-18793 GCA_045611725.1 Oscillospiraceae bacterium | reverse complement strand
ATCACCCACTTTTATATTGGAGAAAGTTCCCCTTTTTGACAGACTTTTACAATACATTTTGTTTGTTAAAATATTCACAAAATTACAATAACATCAACCGAACATTTGTTCATATCTCAACGGTTGCGAGTGTTTCAGAACCAAGAGCAGAGCCAGAACCAGGACTACACCAACAGAAACACAACAAAAAACCAACGTAAAAATATTTGAAAAAAACTTGTAAAAATGTTAATAAAAGTATTGACAAATTAACAATAGTATTGTATAATATGGTTGTAATAAGGAAGGAAAAACCTTCCAGATATAGAAAGACGAGGTAAACAGCTATGACAACTACATACGATTACAGGGTAGTAATGAAGAATGATGTACTTGATTACATTATCGAAAATTACACAGAAGATGACAAATTGAATATAACTCTTGAAAGAGATGAATTCCAAGAAGATTTATACGAAACACTCTGGACAGAGGACAGCGTAACAGGTAATGGTTCAGGCTCTTACACTTTCAACAGATACAAAGCAGAACAGAATTTGAATGGTAATCTTTCCTTGATGGTTACAGCGTTTAAAGAATTTGACAGTATCAATCAATTAACAGATTGGCTTGAATATGAAAATTTTGAAGCTATTGACGTATCAATCAGATGTTATTTACTTTCTGAAATAATCTCATCTGTTCTTGATGAATTAGAAATCTAAATAACAACGCTTTTCTCGTGGGTTTGTAGCATAAACAAGCCCAACCCCAGCCAAAAGGCAACTATTAAATGAAGGTGGTTTAACAATGAAATTATGGGACGGAACAACGGAAAAAACTTTTCACAAATACCCTGTAGATGTGGAAAGACCTTTATATATTGATGATAAAGGCAACATATATTATATGTTAGATGGTAAATATGTTATTTGGTGTATTGCTGATAGACTTGTATATCATCTAACAAGGTTACATCAAATAGGGGTGATTTAATGATTTATTATGCAATTACGCCTGATTTTTCAGTTATAACAAGGTATGTAGAATCTGGTAATATTTCCAGAGTGCAAGAGCTTTTAAAAGAAATTATATCTAATGATATTGAAATTTTAAATGCTTCAAGTTGGTGCGAATTAGGTTCTATTGGTGATGTTTACAATGGATTAGGATTTACTATTGAAATTATTGAAGATTAACAGCTTTCTAAAGGTTTTGAGCTTATCAAGACCTATTCCAGAGCTGAACAGCTCAACAATTAAATGTGAAAGGTTGAACAATATGGATTACAAAATAGCAGTTTTAAATGAAATTAAATCCAAACAGAACAATGATGAATTTTATCTTGCACGATTAAAAGGCGATGACACAAATACCATCAATATTGATGAAGAAGATGTTGAGCATTTGATAAAATATTTTCAGAATAAAAATTCATTATTTTATGATGTTAATCTCTGGAAACATACAAACAACCCTAATTCAGATATTTATGAACATAGAGATATTTCTATCTGCCCGTTCTGCAATCATCAACAAATTGGCGATACAAAATATTGTTGTGAATGTGGTTCACAAAATATGATTTAAAGAAAGGACCTGAACCAATGCACAAAGATATAACACCTGTAGAATACTTACAAATAGTATTAAATGATTGGCAAGAATTCTGCAATACGCATCAACCCTTTGCAAAATCAATAAAAGCTGTAATTGATGAAAATAACCAGCTTAAACAACAGCTTTCTACTTATAAACGTATGCAGGAACACAATATACCTTCTTTTGATGATTTTAAAAAATCCATTGTAAGAGATTTTGCTGAAAGAATATATCATATTGAAGGACCTATAACATTATACAAATTAAATCAAATCATTGTTCAAATGATTGGTGAACCCTATGATATACAAGCTTTCATACAGGGTACAGAATTAGCACTTGATTATAACTTGCCTGTTCCTGATGAAGATATTGAGCTTTACTATAAATTAACGAAAGGAGCTGAACCAAATGCCTAACTTATCAAAAGACGAGATTCTAAAAGCTTTGGAGTGTTGCACTCCTGAAAACGAAAGTTGTTTAAACTGTCCTTTAATTGATGTTTCTGTACCTGAATGTGCAGGAATATTGTACAAGGCAACTATTGACCTAATCAACAACCAACAGACAGAAAAAAGAAAATTACAGAAAAATCTTCTAAAATATGAAGATATTTTTGTTTGTCAACAATCAGAGATTATGAGGTTGCGAGAATCAATCAATGTGTTTTCAGAAAAACTTTATAATCAGATATTAGCTTATTTTGTTTTTGGTGATAAAGATATTGTTATGAAACTTTCAGACCTTAAAAATGTTATTGAGATTATTAAATCAGAAATGGAGCTGACAACAAATGATAACACCAGATGAATACATATATTTTTCAACAACAGAAATGAGAAAAATGAGTGAATCAGGACATTATAAATCAAACCCAAAACCATTATTCATATATGATGATATAAATGATGAAATGGTTTTTAGTCCTGATAATTGGAATGGTTGTGATATTTTAAGACGATTCTTTTATGATGAATATTACCCTGGTTGTTCCCTACTAATAGAAAAATTCCTTATCAATTATTATTTAATTGATAATACTACTTATATTTTCATATTAGATGATTTAGATTTTTATATAATTACCTGGTACAAATCAAGAGGAAAAACCGAAAATATAATTAAAAATGGTTCACCTATTACTCTTGATGAATACATAGAGCTTTGTAACAGATTAAATATAACTTTGAAAGGTGAATAATATGAAATACACAATCCTAAACTGTCAAACCTGCAAAATACGTGAATTGGTTGTTCCAGAAGGTACAATAGCTCTGTTACAACCCTTTGAAATTGTTATTATGAAAGAATCCTGTAATACAGGTTCTTAATAAATGCGAACATATTAACAAATCCACTACAGAAAGAAGGTGATAAAACTTGTAAAAATGACAACAAAATACTTGTTAAAATTACATCTATATGTTATTATTAAATAGTAGAGAAAAACAAAAAACATAAAAGGTGGAATAACAAATGTTATTAAAAGAATTGGTTTTAACAAGTCAAGAATCGTATGCAGATTTTGAGGTAAACGGAAAACCTCTAAACAGGGAAACCTATTTAGAATTAGCCTGTAAAGAGGTTGAGCATTATTACCTTGATGTAAAAGATAATGAAGCATATATGGTTGTCACCTTAATGGACTAATACATAAACACCACTTACAAAGCTGTAGGTGGTGTTTTTCTTTATATGTTCATAACTTTGTTGAAAGTGTTAATAAACACCCATAAACAATTCTGTAATACGTCTATCATTGATGATTTTCTGAACAATATTAACAATGATTTCACGGTATTGTCTTATCAAGCTCTGATAGGAAACCTGTCCGTAGTTACCCTTTGTAACCTCTGAATGTGATTCTTTTTCTGTGTTCTGTCCTGATGTTTCAGCACTTGCATTACCTCTTACAGATGATGTGCCTGTATCTGTACCATCTGTTTGATTTTCTGAATTTGCTGTACCTTTAGACCAATCAACATTATCAGCGTGATTTACAGAATCAATACCTTCTGTTTTAGGTAGATTCAGGTTATTTTGTGGTGTTTCGGTATTAACCTTTTTACCATAGGTAATATCAGAACCTTCTGAACGTACAGAAGATATATTCTGATGTTCTGTAGAGCTATCATCTTTTGATTTCATTTCAGAAGATGATTCACCTGTTTTATCAATTTCAATTTTCTTTTCATAGTCAACATTGAAAATGATATTAAAGTCATAGTCTGCAGACATCATCAATTCATTGTAATAAGGCATAATCTCGTTCATTGAAATTTCAAGTTCATCAATGAACCTTCCGACTGTTTCAAAACCTATTTCCCTGTATTTGTAATGGTCCAGGAGCTTTTTATTGATTTCTTCCCTGGTGGGAATGAAAATCTCTTTTAAAGAAGGTATAGTCTTTTGAACATAAATAGGGTAAGTGGAAAGAGCTTTATCAATTTTAGCTTTTACAAAATCATCATCAAGCAAATCTTTCAGAACAACTGTGTATTTAGCTCTCATTCTTCTTCACCTTCCTTTGTAAGCGTTTGTTTTTTCTCTGTGCTGAATTGTCTCGCCTTTACAGATACATTTAAGTCGAACAGCTCATTAATAAGGTGACAAGCCTCCTGACGAGCTTTCAACATCATTTCTGCTGACAACTGTATCTGTTCGTTGTTGGCTTGAACCTCATCATCAACAAGACGTTCCCTTTTATCAGTATTTGCATTATTGATTCCCAGGAAGGTCATACATTCGTTCCAGATTTGATGTTTTTCGTCTCTTAACTTATCAAATACAATAGGAGCTTCTGTTTTCAGAACCTCTATAGGTGTATCAACACCGTTTTTATCATAAAAAATAACAGGCTCATTACCAGACCATTGTTTATACACATTCTTTAAAGAAAGAATAGATTTGTCTGTACCTCTTACCAGGCAAGGTGTTTTTTGAGCTTGAATATTTATATCTGCTGTCCTGGTAATTTCAGAAAGTCTGTAAGCATACAAACGAATGGTAGGGTATGTAGGGATTTTCAAATCATTATTACAGATTAAAACACACTCTTTATTTACTTTAAGAGGTTTACCCGTATATGTATAGTTTGTTGCAACCGGTAATAATGTTGTAGGTTCGTCATAAGGATTTAAGGTATCAGCGTGTGTGCATTTTGCAACCATAAAACCAAGCATAGGGTCCTTATAGAACATACAGCTACCATTAGCAAATAAGAAACGCTCTATCCATTTTTCAGAAATATGGTTTGGTAAACCTTTCCATTCAAAAACACTATTTGCCAAAAGGTTTAACCTATAATAATAGTCTGTAAAAGTATAATCGTTTATCAATTTAGCCATTGAATCCATTTTAAATACTGTATCAAACATTTATTTTCACCCCTTTATGAAAGTTTATTGTTACCATATACACCAATTCCAGAATGGTCTTTCCAGAAGGTAATACCTCTGTTATAACAGTCTTTGATTTTCTGCATATCAACAGAAGGAACACCACCATCAATATTTACATCAATAGTTTTGGTGAACCAATAACGTGGTCTATGATTTTTATTAGGTATTTTTACATCATTTACCTTGTAACCGAACATAGTAAAATAGTTATCAATTACTTTAGCAAATTCCTTTTTGATACACATATCATAGAAATGAAAGTCATTCTGTTTAGATGATGTGATAATATCACCACAGTTGATATTACCTTTTGACTGATTAGGCACTAAATCAGCTTTATATGTTTCTGCTAACGTTCCAGCAATACCAGACAGACCAGAAACAATACCACCTATACCAACACCAGCTCCAACACCTGTAGCAACGCCAACAGCACCCATACCAATAGCACCAACATTTAAAACTGTATCAATACCAATATTCACAGCATTTTGTGTAAGCCAATTAGTGAAATAATCAGAGGTCCAATTAAGAGTAGGGAATTTACCCATATTGATACCGTCAATATCTGCTCTTTCTTCACCCTTATAATCAAGAGGTATCATACGAATAGAGCAACCTGGAGTTAAACAACCTTCAATTTTAAACAAAGGATTTTTATAATAGTTTTTCTTACCGTTAATGTTCAAGTACCAATTTTCGTACTTATAAACAACATCTGTACCATTGTTATTTGATACAAGAAGATACCTGTAAGGGTATGTAAGCAATTTATTATTATTAGGTGTAAAATCATCAATACGGTTTACACTAAAACTGATTATTGAATTGCTTTCATTAGCTGAATCACCTGAATTGATATAATGTGTTGAAGGTAGCGAGGAAGGTAATACTTTATTCCCTGATATATAAGATTCCAATAGCTGGTATGGAGCTAAAAACATACAAACAATAGCGTCTGCCTTACCTGAGTCATAAGATGACAAAAATGTTTGTAAAGTAGTTGCATATTCTGATAGAGGGAAAGCGTAATATCCTAAACCAGAATAAATACCATTATATAAAGAGCCTGTAAATCTTGTTCCTGATGATGTTTCAGTTACACCAACTACTATAAACATCTGGTCATTATTTGTACCATAAGTTTTAGTTGTGTAGTTTGCTTTCTGGTGGTCATTGATAACATACTCACCTATCTGTAAACCTTCTTCAATAAGATGTTTACCAACTGTATCATCATCAACGTGTTCACGTTCAACAAAAGAGGTTAAAACGGTGTAGTCAAACAACCAGGTCTGCATAACATCTGTTTCAATGGTAATATCAGATTTACCTTCATTCACATACTTAACATCAGTAATAAAAGCGTAGTACCATTTATTGGACTGTTCTGTATTCTGGTACATAACATAGTTATAACCAATACATTCATCATAGTTTAAAGGTACACGAATAATTCCGTCTTTCCTTTGATATGTAAAATCTTCAAATGACTTTCGAGGTAGACCAGCAAAATAATTCTGCTGGTCTGCCTTTGAATTGAAATACAGGGTATTTTTATAGTCATTTTCAAGAGGAACATTCAAAAGATAAACCTTTGTAATGTTAGCCATTTAAACAACTCCTTAAACTGTTGTTCCTGTTGAATCAACCCATTTAGAACCTGTATACCAAATAGGTTTACCAATAGTTGTATCAAAATACTGTAAACCTTCAATACCGTTAGGTCTATCGCTTGAAGGCCCACTATAGGTTTTACACCATACACCCTGGTCGTATACTCTGAAAAGATTTGTCTTTTCTGATTCACCGACTCTGATACCAATATAAGCGTATGTGTTACGAGGATTTGCAGAATCAACAGTAATACCCCATTTAGACCTTCTTTTTTCCTCATTGTTTACATACATTTCAATGCCTGGAGCAAAACCAGAATGTTTAAGTCTGATGAATCCTTTGATAAAATCCATCTTGTTTACAATTCTCTCAATAAGAGAATGTTTAACCTTACCTAAATCATTAGCAGGGTTATTTTCAGGTGAAATAACTGTCTCTTTTGCTATGTAAAGGAAAGATGTTACCTTTCTATCAACTGTAAGATAATCAACACTTTCATTCTGTTTAATACCTCTTACAACTGTAGAAGATGAACCACCACCATCAAGAATATAAGCATTGTGACAGCTATATTCAGCGTGTAACCTTGCAAGGTCTGTATAACTCATACCTTCACTTATTTCATCTCTACCATCACAGGTAATAATAACAAGTGATTTATCGGGTCTGATACCTATTGACTGTCGAGGTTCTTTTCTATCATCAGTCTGTATGGTGTGAATACCATTTCTGATAAGAGAATTGAAGATACAAACAACATCTTTGCACCCATCAAGAATCATTCGACTTGCTGGTGTATTTTCTTCATAGAATCTGTAGTTGTTATCAAATGTGATACCAAAATAACCATACTTAACATCTGTAACAGGTGTTTCCTGGAGAATAGCACCATCTTTAATCACAACACCTACAGGTCTGCTTGTAGCAACATCAAAAATACCAGCATTAATACAAACAGTTGCATTGTTTCTGTGTGCAAAATCAAGTGTGCTTTCAACAGATGAAAGTCTTATATCATCATTTGCAAATCCCATTTGTAAGGGAATCACATTTCCGTATTCATCATTTCGGGGAATGATTGTTACATAATAATAAGTGTTTGAAATATCATCAAATACCTTTTTCGTATTGATGTTATTATAATAAACATCACGTTTTGTTATTTCTTCAATGTGAGAAATAATTGCTGTTTCAATAATGGAATTCAGTTTACCTGAAATTTCCATAGCGTTAATTTCACCACGAATTGAATTCGTCAGATTATAGTGAAGATAATTATAAAGCTCTGAAATTTTACCATTCATACAAAGGAATTTACCTTCGTTTGTTTCAGTAATTTTCTTCAATTCGCTTTTAATCTGCTGTAACAATAAAAGTTCCTGATTATCATTGCTCAATGGTGAGCAAAAACAATTATTAAACATAAATTAACCACCTTTCTGTTATTCAAAATAAACTATTGATGTTGTGGCAGGTTTTGTGTCGGCATACCATAACAGTGACAAATCATAGTTGTAGTAAACTGTTTTAGGTTGTTCAAATGTTGTTTGGTAGGAATGTTGTAAGTAAACATCTGTTTTGTCTTTAAGTAAAGCTGTTTCTAAAATATGTTTTAAATTGTTTTGAGAAACAGAAATATTCATTAATTGGTAGTTCATATTTTGAACTCTAAAGACACTATTATCGTGTGAAAAACTTGAAATAAACAAATCAACAAATTTAGAAACGAAAACATTTGCTGTTGAATTTGTTTCATTATAAGTGACAGTAATATACGGATATTCTGCTTTTGCCACTCCACATTTTTCATAAATACCATTTATTAAATCTGTGTAGTCTTCACCCTCAACAATATCAGCAAAAACATTTGTATCAGTTGAAGGTGTAAATGGTAATGTGAGTGGATTACCTGATTCATCAGACCAATTAACAAATTTATAACCATCTATTTTTGGTTTTGTTGGTGCATTAACTGAATTCCCGTCTTTAACAGAAACAACCTCATACACTTCACCATCAACCATAAATTTAACTGTATGGTCTAATTCAATTTGTGGTTTAATCATATCAATAGTTTGCATTATTCTTAAGGTTGTGACAGGCAAAATACCTTCTGTCTCTGAGGACCCAGGTATTAATACAATCTTTTTATTTTTAAGATTTTCAATACCAACATTATTTATTTCTTCAATAAGAGAAATAACATCTTCAATGTTAGCCGGTGTTCCGTCCTCTTTTTCAACCTTATCACCCAGGTATTTATAAAGCTGTGTTAAATCTGATATACCTAAAAATTTCGGATTTAACGCTATCTTTTTACCGTTTAAATATGCCATATTAACACCACCTTACATAATACCAACGATTTTTGTAATGTATGAAGGGTCCTCAATGAAAGTTTCACCACTTTCAATAAGTAATGTTTCATTGTGTTGAACCCAGACAACACCAGCTTTTTCATAATCAGGATATAATAACAGATAGTGACTATATTCCATACCTGAATCGGTGTTGTATTTTCCTGTAACAATAATAGAACCATCAGGTGATTTGCACCCAATAAATGTTTTTCCACCAACAGTTACAGCAAATACAGAATGTTTTGAACAATCACAATTAAATGAGCTTAATTTAACACCAGTTTCATCTTCATACAAAACCTTGTTAAAGTTGTTAACTCTATCAACAACAGTTTGGTTTGAATCATCAGTTGTGATATACAAACAGTTATCTTCTTTTTCGGTAAGAGACTTATATTCATCTTCTGTACCTATCCAGAATTTAAGCCTGGAATTATTATTCTTTTCAAAAACATTATCTTTGTTTTCTTCAATAAGTTTTTGAGCTGTAGAATCCTTCACTTTATATCCCATAAAGTGACAAAAACATTTTTCGTTTGCCATATATTACACCTCTGCTAAATCAAGTGATTCTGTTTCTTCATTGTAAACAACAGCATTTGCATTTTGTTCAAGAACCTCAACCCTTGATTTTAAATTTTCAAATGAATTCATAATGGTATCATCAAGTGAACCTTCCTGAATCCAAATGTTCAATGTTTCTCTGATGTTTGTTTTCAAATGTGATTCAAGATTTAAAATCTTGTTATCAACACTTTCTATAAATTCATTCATTACTTTCGTAATGTTATTTCTGAAACATTCCTGTGTTGATACAATACCTGTTTCAAATTTTGCTATTTCTGAATTAAGAGTTTCAACATATCTGTTATATTCCTCAATTAAATCATTCATAGCACCATATACCCTGGCTGTTTGTTCTATGACTGTTTTACTGTCTGAATCATAAACAGAAGGGAATCTGTGATTTAAAATCCAATTAGGTAATTTATTCACAAAATCAACTCCTTAAATAAAATATAGGGTAGGTGGATTTACCACCCACCCTATTTAAATTAACCTTCTGCAACAGGTTCGATTGTAAAGCCAACAGCATTAACAAGAATTGAATATGCCATTGTCTGCCATACGTGAAGAATGTAGTTCTGGTAAAGTCCTTCACCGTTTTCAAAAGGTTTGATAACAAACAAATCATCAAATACCTGGAAGAAAGCCTCGTCACAAAGGAAAGCTCTCATATTTTCATCAGGGAATGAATCAATAACGATTTTCTTTGTATCGTTGAATTCTGCAACAGTCATATTAAAGAGACTTGCAAGAACATCAACGGAAACAGAAATATCTGTTGCTGTGTCAAGAATAAGCACCTGTTCATCTTTTCTGGAGAATGTGATAATAGGTGTTTTGTCTGTTGACTGTGCTGTAAGATAACCGTTAAACTGACTACCAGGGAAAGTCATAAGACCTGAAACAGTTTTAATTGCCTTAATGAATTCCTTACCGTTCTGTTCAGATGTAAGAGGGTCCTCAATGTGTGTTTTTACAACAGCGTTTTTATCAAGAGCTGATTTCATAAGCTGTTTAATATTAACGAATTCATCAAGTTCAGCAGAGTTATAAAGGGTCTGAACAAGGTTTGAAATGTAGGTTTCAAGAGAATCATAACTTGCAAAAGCTTTAGAAAGAATTTCACGTGAAACAGTAATTTTATATTTCTGTTTGTAGTTCATTCTATGATAAACAACTTTTGTATCAGGAAGGTTACGTTTAAGAAGGTCTGCACCTGTTGAATCAAAAACTGAACCTTTGATAAAGTTGTTGTAAATTTCCTCAATGGTATCACCAAGAGGTTTTTTACCCTTTTTAAGAGTTTTAAGGGGATTTGTGAAAAGTTTTGTATGAACAATACTCTTAACAAGTTTGTTAAGAAGTGTTGATGTGAATTCATTAGCTACCATAATGTTTTCATCATTAGTCATAGCATAACGAATTTCGTCAAGATTGGTTCGTGTTGCTTCAGGAATTCTGTCCTGGTATGTTGTACTTGCATTGTCACGAATCGTATTAAGAATTGTAATCATATCAGCCATTATTTAAGACCTCCGTTTTCGTTAAATAAATCTTCAAATTTTAATTTTTCTTTAGGTTGTTCTTCTGGTAGAACATCTTGTCTTGCCTGTTGTGGTGTACGTGAACCCACCTGCAAGAATAACTCCATATTTGCATTTTGAAGTTTCTTGTTATCTTCTGTTAACTGATTATTTGAATTTGTTAAATCATCAATTTTATCGAATTCATCAGCTACATTGTTAGATAAGGTTGCAAGAATTGTTCTTCTTTCGGTTTCATCTTCACAAGTTCCAAGCTGTTGAATAACCTCGTTGAATTCTTCTCTTGTAATAGGCATAATTAAAACACTCTCTTTCTTTTACCAAATAACATAAAATTATAGCCTGTTCGTTTTCTGGTTGAAGGTGTTACAGGTGGAATGATAGGTGGTATGATGTATGAAATAGGTAAATAAATAAAACCCTGAAAGTTATAACCTGACATCAGGTATTTACCATTTACAGGAGTTATTGTTTGTGTATAATACCTTGTTCCACCGTATGCTGAATTAGAGGTTGTTATTGTGCCATCAGATAATATTTCCTCAACTACAGCAACGTGACCTGAACCGTCTGAATCATCACCGACTACACCTTTAGACCAACAGATGATAGAACCGAGTTGTGGTATCTGACCTCTGGAATATCCGTCTAAATATCCATACCATACCTCGGCATCACCCATTGATAAAGCTGGTTTAGAACCCATTATTTCGTAAGCTCTACCCCAGGCATAACCAACACAATTAGGTAAAACTGAACCATTTGCAATTTCAATACATTCATTCACTCCACCAACAGAAGGACGTAAATAATACTTGTTATCTGTTGTTGGTTCAGTTAATCGAGGAGTAAATATTGTTCCTGCTGAACCATTATAAAGGTTGTAGATTTCAATACCTAAATTAGCTCTTTTGATTTCTACAATTTCACTCTGGTCTGCTGGATTCTCAAAGTTATGTAAAACATAATCTGAACATTCTCTTATAGATGTTGCTGTTTTTACAGCATTGTATGTTCCTATGTAATCATTTTTCAGCTCATACAACAGGTAAGCAACAGCAAGTTCAACTGACCCTATTGAAACACCCATTGATTTTGACATATTATATAATGCTTGTTTACGTGGTGGAAAAGTCCATTGTGCTAAACCATATCCACCACCACCAGGACCATTATTAACAAAATCATTTTCTGATATAGAGCCTGAATCAACATTAGATGTATATGTAATTGAATCAGCGTAACCATTTGAAAAGTCACCCTGAACCCTATATGGTATTAACCCTGATTCAGCCACCAGGTTTCCCATTAAACCAGCTACACCTAATTCATTTTGTATATCAGCAAGTAAACCATTCCAGATTTGTTGACCGTATGTATATGACATTTATATCAACCTTTTACTATGAATCCTTCAAAACCAGCTTTTCTAAGTCTGGTAAGCATTGTTACAGCATTTTCCTTTTCACTGAAAGCACCAACCTGAACCCTATAAATCGTATCAGATGATTCTTTCTTTTCTGTAACATCAATACCATAATAATCACAAATACCTTTTGCAATAGATACACCTATTTGTTTGGTATTTTTGATTATAAAATCTGAACCTGTTTTCGTATCGTGGAATTCACATTCTACATAAACAGTAATACCATTAGCAGAATTACACTCATAAAAACCAGGTTTAGATATAATTCGTTCTGCTGTTGTACCTGGTGTGATAGGTGAAAGTCTTGCAAATACTTTATCAGCAATTTTCTTTCGTTCACCTATCAAAGAGTATAAAAGAATTTGTGTGCCACCTGTCACATTATGTTTATTGGTAGCATTTGTGTGAATTGCTAAATGAATATCAGCTTTAAAAGAATTGCTTTCTCTCACTCTTGCATACATATCATCATTGTATGTGCATTTCACGTCAAACCCTTTTTCTTTCAGATAATCAAAACAAGCCTTTGCAATTTTATGACATTGTTCTTTCTCGTTTGTATTACCTGTAGCGTATGTATTTGCATACTGATTAGAAGGTGAAATATAAATTTTAGGCATTGTCCTCACTCTTTCCTTTCAAAAGCTCAATACTGTTTTTAATAATGTTCGGTACAGGAATACCCATTAAACCAGCATTTTCGATAATCGACAATAACTCATTTACTATGAAAGCAATACAGATACCATCTCTTATGTATTCAGTTGAAAGAAGAATATCAAGCTGTGTTCCGATAAAGACAAAGAAAAGAACAACACCTTTCTTACACAACCCTTTCCAACCTGCTTTGCTTTCAAGAGTTCCTGAATCGGTTTTAGGTGATTTATGGAATACTCCACCAACAATAAGACCTGTAATAAAGTCAATACACATAAACAAAAGCAAGGCAATTACTGTTGAATCGAATCCACCAACCAGGTATGACATACCTGCACCAACAATACCGATAGCAGATAACAATGTGCTTTTCATAGTTTCACCACCTAATAAAAATAATGTAACCGTAAACTATTATATTAGTATAATAATCTACAATTACATTATAATTATTTTTATAAAATTGTCAATATTTTCTGAAAAACTACTTGACATTTTTACAACTATTCAAAAAGTCTGTTACAGTTTGATTCAATTCAGTTCTCTTTGAGTGTTCTTTAATTTGAATTTTATCAATTCCTAAAGACCTAAACTGTGGTTCTGATAATTCTACTACAATAGAATTTCTTTTCTCGTCAATTAACAGTAATTTAATCATATATTCACCACCTTAACTTAAAGTCATTTGAATAACCTCATAGGTGATATTCTTAATGTTAATGGATTCAAAATACACATTACCAGCCTTATAGTTATCTATAAACATTCTGAAATAACCAGCTTTTGATTTTGTTTTCAATAACATTGTATTTGGTTGGTGGTCCTTCATTGTAAGAGTATATTTTAATGGGGAAGAAGGGTCTATATCTTCTGATACCCATAACTTACCTTCGTTTACATCACCCCATACACCGTAAGAATGACCTTTGTATATGAATGTGAAAAAGTGTCTTGCTTTACCTGATTTCTTTTCAACAAATGTATCATCATCAAGTAAAAATTTATTCTCTATAGAATATTCTGCATATTTTGTACCTTCTACAAGTTGACCGAATTCTGTGTTACGTTTAGCGTCTATAAATTTTTCATTCCTTACATCTTCAACAAGAATAGATTTAGAAGGGTGTTTCCAAATGTATTTCCCGTTCTTATCTTGTTTAGTTGGCATACGTAATTTCCAATATAAGAAATAAGGGTTTGTAATACTTATAGCGTTTGCCAACATAAATAAAACTACTCGTTTGTGTCCTGAACCTGGTCTTGCTACTGTTTCGTACAAGTTTAAAAGTTTACCAACCTCGTTAGATAAATATATCTGGTGTCCTTGCTCCAACAAAAATTCATCAAAAATCAATGTTGTTATATTAGGGTAGGAAATAGATTTCTTATTATTTGCTGTTGATAAAACAAATCCATATCCACAAATATCTTTTTCAGACCATTTGTCTTTAGGGTTGGAAGGTTTTAACCTTGCATAAAAATATTTTGAATCTGTTTTAAATTCATAGTCTGGGTATTTGTATTCAATATCTTTAAAGAATTGTTCCATAGGCACTTTTAAATCATCTTTATATCGTCTGATATATCCAAATTGTTCACCTGATTTTAAAAAGTTATCTATTACCCATTCTTTAGCACCAAAGGATTTACCACCACCCCTGTTACCTACTATAAAGTTGAATAAACAGTTATGTGTTAGTGTTTGCCTGGCACTCCAGAACATAGATGTATCTATTGTATCTACTGTCTTTTTCATTTAATCACCTATAAATAAAAATGAGACAGTAATAAGATGTTTCGTAGGAGCTACCCCAAAATTATATGTTAGCAGTTCTTCACCGTCAGCACCTAACATATACCCGAAAACATTTTACTTATTACTATCTCGAAATAATAATATCACATTTTTATGGTAAAGTCAACCTCTTTCAAGATACACCCACCAGGAACAATTTTTGGCTGTTTCTTTCCTGTGTAACTTGCACCTATTTTAAAGTTATTGAAATTAACTTGACTGTGACAGTCTTTAGGCATACCTGCTACAGTTACCTTTAACTCATATTCAGGTGAATCATTTTCAATATCTTCTGTAGAGTTTTCAATATAGCATTTCTGTCTCAAAAATTTTGCTCTATTGAATTTGCTTTCAAATTTCCAAGCTCCAAGTTTAGTATCATCAATTTCAAGACCTTCTGGTAAAGAAAAATCTTCTGATACACAATGTAGGGAATCCGTATCAGCATAAATAAACCGAATTTTACTTTTCCCTGAATTATAATTGTCCATTATGGTTTGTGCTGCTGTTATTGTTTTGTGTCTGGCATAAGAGGTTATGAAACTTGCCATAGCAATATAAACACCCTCTTTATCTTCTGGTTCACTATCATAATATTTAACTCTATCTTCTTCCTCGTCTATATATGGTATCTTTGACCTGACTTTTATATCTGAACCAAATTTACCATAAAGAGAATTCAAAAATAGTTTACTAATAAGATAAAGACCGGGATTTCCTTCTTTTTTCGCATTGATTTTGTTTGTACTCCATTTATCAATGTAATCAGTAAATAACCCTTTTGTAGCTTTGAATTTCCACCCTGAAATATATTCAAGATTTGTTACCTCATAATGGTCTAAAAATAATTCCATATCAACTGAATTTAAACACATTACAACAATTTCATCTTCTGATGATGTGAGGTATTCATTACCTCTAAAGAAAGCAGAATGTTTAATCTGAACCATAGGTATTTTACCTGGTTTTAATTCAAATTGACAGCTAAACATTTGAGTATATAGTGGATAGATTTCATCTTCTACATACTTACCCTTAAAGAATATGGGTGTACCAAATGGTAAATAACAATCATACATTACAGAAGGGTAAAGGGAATTAACATCAAGAACAATTCCATTATGTACTATTTTATTTGTGAATTCTGGATTCAAATATGTGAATCCACCTCTATACGACTGTTTTACATCTTCGTGGTATTCAGGTGGTGGAAACCAGCGTTTAAAATTCCTTTTCTTTACCAGGTTCTTATACTCATTTAATGCACAGCTACCGATAGTCATTCTGTCTAACCCTTGCGAATAGAAATACTCAATAGCGTGTGCAACAATTTTAACGTCATTCTTGATGTATTCTTCTTCATCTTTTGTTAATGTTGAATTTTCAGGTAAATTATCGTGGGCTTTATAATCAATGGTTAATTTACTGATAGGTAATTTAAAAGTTTTAGCAATAGCAGAAACAGATAAAGGAATGAGCTTTAAACTATCTTGAAAAATTACCTTGTTTACTTTCTTACCTTTCAAGTAAAAGATAACCTCAATGTTATAATACATTCCTTTATCTGAAATCAATGTAGTAAAGGTGTTTGTTGCTCTGTCTTTCCTGTCGTGTATGTGTGTATAGCCATTCTTAAACAACCAATGTAATATAAATTGACCGTCAAATTTTAAGTTATGAAAATACACTTTTACGTTATCTTTCTGGTTTTTACACCACATCATAAAATCGTGTATGTTTGTGCCTATGATAACATCTTCTTTGTTACCAACCTCGCATATAGCGTATGCCCATACGTGACAATTATCAGGATTTGTAGTAGTTTCAAAGTCAGCAACAAATGATTTCATTATTTCACCTTTTCCGTCTATTTGGAATCCAAATAGCTCTTATTTGGTTTACATATTGTTCGTACTCATCTTCATCTGGTGGGTAGTTAAATTCAAAATTAGGGTCCTCTGCCTTAACCTGTGAAATAAAATCATTTATGTTCATATCTTCAATTTTCTTGATAACATCTTCAATATCTTCTGAATTATAATTCTCTATCAACGATTTAATATAATTCTGTCGATATTGTTCGTCAGCTCTATTAAAATATGTACTCTGTGACTGTTTTACAAGTGATTTAAAGCGTTTGTTTACATCAACCCTATTCATTGTTCTATAAAATGCTTTAATTGGTCTTAATGCAATTTCATCAGCTCTACCCATACCAAATTGACCTGCTGTATAACCTAATTTCTCACCCCTGGAAGTAACCTCAATTTCTTCAAGCTCATTTTTACGCTTTTTCCTTTTTCTGGTAACAAGACCTGCTCTAATACTCATTTCTTGTTTTTGCCATTGAGTAATTTTAATGTTATACTGTGAATCAGGA
Organism: Oscillospiraceae bacterium; assembly: GCA_045611725.1. Classification (GTDB taxonomy): domain Bacteria; phylum Bacillota; class Clostridia; order Oscillospirales; family Ruminococcaceae; genus UBA5884. Next base: position 1,462 of record JAZKXQ010000106.1, on the reverse strand, counting down.
ATTGTGACTAATTCCTCTGAACCTCGTTTACTAAAACGCTGTAATGATTTTAATTCCCTTTTCAGGTCTTGCCTGGTATCTATCAATTCCTTTAATTGCCCTACTCGAACCTTTTCGGGTAGGGCATTTGCATTTTGTGGGTCTTTCTTTGCAAGTCTATCAATTTTAGCATTAAAGTTACGTACTACTCTTTTAAGCTCACGTTCGTCAGAATCTCGCCATCTAATATTATATTGCTTTGACATTCTAATTTCTCACCCTTGCTGTTATAGAGAAGAAAACCACGTTTTTCAATAGTTGTATATAACTTTATATCAGCAAGTTTATTCAAAACTATCATAAAACCGAATCGGTTTGAAAGAGAATCACTTATTGCTTTTCTGTGTTCCTCTATCTTCTCTATGAATTTACGTTTATACAATTCACTTGAAAATATAAACATTATCGTTTCACTACCATAAGTGACAACGTGTTTATGTGGTGAAATGTTTAAATCGTATGCTACGTTGCTACGTGTAAGCATTACTTTAACACCTTCCTATTTTTAATTAGAAGTCAAAAACAGATGTACCAGACTTAATTTCACCTGTATCACCATCAATTTCTTTCATAATATCTGAATATTCATCAGAGACATCAACATTATCTTCTTTTTCCTCTTTAAAATAAACAGATAAGTAAGGAGCTTTTGTATTATCGCCAGAATAAATAAAGCCAACAACATTTTTACCACTTAATTTACCTGTGAAATAAAACATATCTTTTTCCTCTGAATGATTTGCCCACAATGAACAAATATCATCACCTACAACACGTTCACCTGCAATAGTATTATTACTATAAACCCTAATATCAGGTTCATTAGGATTCTTTTTATGAGTGTTATAGAAAGCAACAATATTCTGTTCACCTATAACACCTGTAAAATAGGTCCTACGTGTTCTTTTTGTTTTATGTTTCCATAAAGCAAAAGCCTGTTCCATTTTTCTTTCGTTTTCAATTACCGGATTTGTCATAATATAACCTCCTAAATGACAAAATTTAATACATATTAAAATTTTAATATATATTAAAAGTGAATACTTTATATTCACTATTAAAGGGTAGAGGTTCTACCCCTTTATACTGAACATAAATTCAAATTCTTTCGTAGACCTCACATTCTATCATTAAAGATTTATACACTTTAGAATACCAAACATTATGAACAAATAGGAGTAGTAGTTTATTCCTATAGTTTTTCATATCTGATGTTAGGAATAGGGAATTTTTCCTACCAGAGTATAAAGTTGTTGTTGATTTCTGAATTGTAATATATGTATCATTGTCAAGGACAGATAATAATTCTTTTAATTTCATAGTTTACATTCCTTTCAGCAGGTGATATAGTAAGTATAATCTTTTCTTGTAATTTTGTCAAGAAATTATTAAACATTTCAGCAACGAAAGGAGTTAAAAATTA
>JAZKXQ010000105.1:0-3607 GCA_045611725.1 Oscillospiraceae bacterium | reverse complement strand
ATGATTTCTATAAGAAATATGGTCTTATTCACAGCCAGACCAACAAGAGATATTTTTCTGATGATGTATCATATAACCTTGTTGCAGGACTTGAAAAGAAGTATGAAAAGACTGAACTTAAAGAAAAGTCAGATATTTTCTTTAAGCGTACTATTCAGCCACCGAAGGCAGTAGAACACGTTGAAACTGCCATGGAGGCTCTTACACTCTCTGTCGCAGAACGTGCAGGAGTAGACTTTGAATATATGACCAGACTGACAGGTATGACTGAGGACGAACTGAAACGGGATTTACAGGGTGAGATTTATAAGATTCCCCATAGTGAAAACGCTTATCAAACGGCAAGCGAATACCTGTCGGGCGATATTCGTGAGAAACTTCGTACAGCTGAAGAGATAGCTGAATATGATGCTGATTTTAATGTAAATGTTAATGCTCTGAAAAATGCTATGCCAACACCTCTGAAAGCTGGAGATATTGATGTGAAAATCGGTGCTACTTGGATTGACCCAAAGTATTACGAACAGTTTATGTATGAAACTTTCCAGACACCAAGAGAAAATCGTGCTGATATTAAGCACCCAATATGGCAAAGACCTAAACTGATTACAGCTGAATACTCCGAACATTCGGGGACTTGGTATATCGGCAATAAGAGTTATGATAAATCTGTTGTTGCTATGCAACAATACGGTTCAAAGAAGATGGGTGCTTATGATATTATGGAGCATCTTCTTAATCTGAAAGAGCCAAAAATCTACAAAACCATTGAAGTGCCTGACGGTATGGGCGGTGTCAAGGAAAAACGTGTGGTTGATATTGATGCTACACGAGTAGTACAGAAAAAAGCTGACAAAATCCGTGCCGACTTTAAGAAATGGATATTCAAAGACCCGAACAGACGTGAAGATATTGTACAGAAATACAATGAGCTGTTCAATTCTACCCGTCCTCGTGAGTTTGACGGCTCTGCACTCAGCTTTCCAATGATGAACAGCGATATTAAGCTACATGAACATCAGAAAAATGCTATTGCACACGCTATGTTTGGTGGTAATACACTGTTTGCCCACTGCGTTGGTGCCGGAAAGACGTTTGAAATGATTGCAACGGCAATGGAGAGTAAAAGGCTTGGTCTTTGTACAAAGTCACTCTTTGCTGTTCCTAATCACTTGACAGAACAAATCGGTGACGATTTTCAGAAACTCTATCCCTCTGCAAATATTCTCGTTGCAACGAAAAAAGATTTTCAGAAAGAAAACCGACAGCAGTTATTTGCAAAAATTGCAACGGGCAATTTTGATGCAGTAATTATCGGTCATTCACAGCTTGGTATGCTTCCGATGTCAAAGGAACGTCAGGAGATGGAAATCCAATCTCAGATTGATGATATTCTGCTTGGTATTGAGGAAGTTAAAAAAGCGAAGGTAGTAAGTTTCAAATCAAGGCTATGGAGCGTACCAAAAAATCTCTTGAAAAACAGCTTGATAAACTAAATAAGAATCACGATGATACCATTACTTTTGAGCAACTCGGTGTTGATAAGCTGTTTGTCGATGAGGCTCACGAATTTAAAAATCTGTTCTGCCCGACAAAGCTGAATAACATTTCGGGAATTTCAAACTCTGCTTCACAGAAGGCACTTGACCTTTATCTGAAATGTCGTTATTTAGATGAAAAGACAGACGGAAAAGGTGTTGTATTTGCTACTGGTACGCCACTCAGCAACTCTGTAACAGAATTACATACAATGATGCGTTATCTTGAATATGATTATCTGAAATCCAAAGGCTTACAGCACTTTGACAACTGGGTAACGGTTTTCGGTGAACAAAAGACCGATTGGGAACTTGCACCTGCCGGGAATAAATTTAAAGAACGTACGAGAATAGCCAATTACACAGGCTTGCCCGAACTTATGTCTATGTTTAAGCAGATAGCGGATATTCGTACTTCTGATTCGCTGAAACTTGATGTTCCCGATTGTGAATACAAGGTTGTAAATGTTGAAGCTACTCCTTTTCAAAAGGAACTTGTTGACGAACTTTCCGACAGAGCCGATGCTATCAATTCGGGGAATGTTGACCCAAGTATTGATAATATGCTTAAAATAACCTCAGATGGACGAAAACTTGGTCTTGACCCTCGTCTGATTGACCCGTCGTTTGAAGATAATCCTAACACTAAGCTGAATCAGTGCGTAGAAAATGTTATCCGTATTCATGGTGAAACTGCAAAAGATAAACTTACACAGATTATCTTCTGTGACCTCGGCGTTCCTCACAAGAATACAAGTAGTGCAGATAAAACAGAAGATGAAAGCTCAAATGACGAAAAATCATCAGCTGAGCGTGATTCTCTTGAAGAAGAATGTGATTTTTGTGTTTATGATGATATTAAATCAAAACTTATCAGTAAAGGCATTCCCGAAAATGAAATCGCTTATATTCATGATGCAAAAACCGAAAAACAGAAATCTGAACTTTTTGATAAGGTGCGTTCGGGTGAAGTTCGTGTATTACTCGGCAGTACAGCCAAAATGGGGACAGGTACTAACGTTCAGAAAAAGCTGATTGCCGTTCACGATTTGGATATTCCGTGGCGACCAGCTGACCTTGAACAACGTGCAGGAAGAATTATCCGTCAAGGCAATGAAAACAAGAATGTAGAAATTTATCGCTATGTTACAAAAGGTACGTTTGATGCGTATTCTTACCAGACACTTGAAAATAAGCAGAAGTTTATTTCTCAGATTATGACTTTCAAAGAGCCTGCAAGAAAATGTGAGGATGTTGACCAACAGGCACTTACATATTCTGAAATCAAGGCACTTTGTACAGGCGATGAGCGTATTAAGGAAAAACTTATGCTTGATAACGATGTTAAAGAACTTAAAGCACTTGAAGCCGAGTATAACAATACTGTTTATGAAATGGAAGATAAAATCAAGGTATTTCCAGAGCGTGAAGAGCGTCTGAATACTGCACTTGAAAATCTCCGTTCCGACAGAGAGCATTTGAGAAAACTTCCGATTGATGAGGAAACGAAGATTCCTGTTTTTAAAATTACTATCGGTGAAACAGAATACACCAATAAAAAGGAAGCTGCCAAGGCTTTTGAAGATGCTGTGTTAAGTATAAAAGTTGCAAATACTTCTGTGAAAATCGGTGAGTTTCAGGGTTTTCCGTTATCTGTAACAATGAATAGTCCAGCTATGGGTGGCGGTATATCTGCTACAATGAATGGTGCATATCTGCATAGTACAAAGCTTATTGAGAGTTTTGCCCATAATCTCAGACGACTTGAAGGTTGTTTGTACAACATTGACCGTAAAATCGGTGATGTTAATACTGACCTTTCAAAGTTGCGTGTAGACTATTCTGAGGCACAGAAAATCGTATCAGAGCCGTTCCCACAAGCTGATGAACTTTCTACAAAGGAATCACGCTTGAAAACACTTACTGAAGGTAAGCGTCAAATAAAAGACGTATTCCTCAAAAAAGAAAACTGATGTATAATAAAGTCAAAGCAAGTCCAAAGACAAAATTAGAGTGACTAAAATAGTCTATGGAGTAAACTGGACTAAATTAGACATAGGGGGAATACG
>JAZKXQ010000104.1:0-2674 GCA_045611725.1 Oscillospiraceae bacterium | reverse complement strand
GGGTTTTAAACTGAAATGAAATTTTTTCTTTCGAAAAAACTATCAAGGCTGAATTCGTTTTTACGATGACAGCAAGCATATGATAAATTCCCATTGTGCACAAAACCAAGCAGATTTATGATTTTGTGTATAATATGCCAGTTTGGTGATAAAAGTCATTCATACAAAACCATTATTCAACTTACTAAAAACCTAAAGCCGATGAAACGCACTTGTAATTCATCGGCTTTATTATATCTCTAAGGCAAAATATATACCACTGGTATAAAAATTTCTTTCCGAAATGTAGTGTTAGTGAGTGGAAACCGCAAAAAATATATGTTATAATGTAATCATATCACCGAAAGGAAATATGCAGATGAAAATAAAAATTGCTGAAAACATACGGCTGTTCAGGAAACAACACTCCTTTACACAGGAACAGCTTGCCGAGGCACTTGGAGTTACAGCGGGTGCAGTACATAAATGGGAGGCAGGACAGTCCGTTCCCGAGGTCAAGTTGCTAATGGAACTTGCTGACCTGTTTGAAATTTCTGTTGATACTCTTTTAGGATATGACAGGCAGATTGAAAATATCGAGAACAGAATTGAACGGATAAAGAATTATGTATTGGAAAAGGATTTTGACGAGGCAATCGTGGAAGTGGAAAAGACTCTCAAAAAATATCCAAACAATTTTGATGTTGTCTATGTTGCCGCAAAGGTGTATATGTGTAAGGCGTCTGAGGATAAAGATGAAAAGTCATCATTGAAATCAAACGAGCTGTTTCATAACGCAATTACACTTCTATATCAGAATAAGGACAGCAGTATAAACGAAGTTACTATCCTGAATTATGTAGGACTTAATTATCTTAACGCAGGTCAGACAGAAAAAGCTATTGAAATTTTAAAGCAAAATAACATATGCAATATGAACAGTGCCCGTATCGGCTTTGCCTACACAATGCTGAAACAGCCTGATGAAGCGAGAAGTTATCTTGGTAATTCATATATGAATATTATAAATAACGTTCTTCACACCATAGGCGGAATGGCGCTTATGTATGCGCAGAAGAAGGATAAGCTTTGTATTGAAACGGGATTATGGCTTATCGATTTCTTTGACAGCATCAAAAATGACGAAAACAGCATTACTTACTTCGATAAAATTAAAGCAGTTATATTAGCGAAATTAGCCGTAATGGAAGCAATTTTCGGCGATTATGGAAAAGCAGAAAAATATATAACTGACGCATATAATCTTGCGGTGACATTCGATAATGCACCGATTTACACGACAGATGGAGTGAAATTTCTGACAGACGAGGATGAAATCAGACTATCTGTTGACGGTCTTGGAGATACTGCCGTTGACGGAATTGAAGGCTTTGTGTTTGAGAATGCCGAGCCGTCAGAAGCGTTGGATTTTGTAAAAGAAATATTCGAAAGGTTAAAAAATGAAAAGGAAAGTTAAAATGGTATTAAAAACAGCAATTATTATTTTAATCATTCTGTGTATTCTGTTGCTTATTGCGTTTATCAATCACAGAATTAAAACCAAAAATGAAGCTGTACTCCGCACACCTCTCGGTCAGCTTGTAGAGATTGACGGGAAGAATATGTGCGTTTATACCGAGGGAGAGGGAGAAAAAACAATCGTATTTTTATCAGGCGGGGGAACTGCTTCTCCCATACTTGATTTTAAGTCACTTTATTCACAGCTTACAGACCAATACAAAATTGCAGTTGTAGAGAAATTCGGCTACGGTTTCGGCGATGATTATGATAGAAGCAGGAATATTGATACTATCCTTGAAGATACAAGGGCGGCACTTGCAAAGGTGGGATTGCAAGCACCATACATTCTCTGTCCACACTCAATGTCGGGACTTGAGGCAATATACTGGTCTCAGAAGTATCCTGACGAGGTTGCGGCAATAGTTGGACTTGATATGGCTGTACCACAGTATTATTCCGATATGAATTTCAGTACCTCTGTTCTGAAATTCAGTCAGATACTTTGCGAAATGGGACTTGTACGTCTGGCTTCCGACAGCTACATAAATACAATATATTCAGATTCCGCATTGAACGAAAATGAGAAAAACATTATCAAGGCTCTTTATAGCAATCGTTGTGTTTCAAATGCTTTCGTGAATGAGGCGAACTCCTGCAAGGAAAACGCTGAAATCGTTTCTGAAGGCGGTGTGCCGCAAGTTCCTGTGCTGATGTTTATCTCAAATGCCGAGGGTATAAATCTTGATAAAACAATATGGATAGATACAGCGAAAAATTATGCCGAACAGCTTGAAAATGTAAAATGCGTCGAGCTTGACTGTCCTCATTATGTACACGATTATGAATACGAAAGAATAGCGGAAGAAATGAAAAGCTTTTTAAACTTTGATTGATAAGGAGCAATAAAAATATGTTTAATTTTGGATTTTCCTATGTAGGACTTATATATCTTTTGATGCTGTTTATACCCAATATAATCTGGATGAAGTATAAGCCTGTGGGCTATGAAGAATATTCAAAAAAGGAAAATAAGTTGCTGCAGATATTTGAAAAAATCGGAGAGATTTTGGTTTGCTGCTTCGTTCTGATTTTTTCCGATTTTAATATAAAAAATGATTCCGTCTGGTGTTTAATGTTGTTGGCTTCGTTTATACTGATGGTTTTGAAGTCGGAT
>JAZKXQ010000103.1:0-2018 GCA_045611725.1 Oscillospiraceae bacterium | reverse complement strand
GTTACAGGAATAAAAGAAAATTTCCCCATATGTTGAGATTGTTCTATCGCAGGAATAATCAGACTCCATACAGAAGCTGCCACCATAACTCCAGCAGCAAATCCCGAAAGAGCATACTGCACAGAATGTTTCATTTCTTTTTTCATAAAAAAGACACAAGCTGCACCAAGCGAAGTACCAATAAAAGGTATCATTATTCCCTGCATTGCAATATTCATCATAAGCCTCTCCCCTTTCTCTGATATTTTACAGAATTATTCCATAATATAAATAATATATTCTTTAGCTATGATTTTCGTGATATCAGTTAGCTAACGCTAACTAATATTTTATATAAAAGCAAAGTTTAAAAACTTTGCTTTGTAAATTATTTTTTATTTCCGTGGCATATTGAAGCCGAAGCACAGCCTGAACATTTACAGCCACACGGAGATTTCCCTTCTTTTTTATCCTTTTTAATCTGTCTTATAGCAAGTAAAATCACTGAAATTACAACTGCAAGAATAATTATTGTAGAAATATTATTGACAATAAAATCAAGCATAAAATCTCACCCACTTTTCTAAAAAATTATTAAACAAAACGGACAGATTTTTTATATCTGCCCGTTTAAGAAAATTATGCTTTTACTTTTACATCAGAAGTAAGCTTAGTACTTTCTTTGTATGGTCTTACGAGCATATATATCATAAATCCAAGAACAATACCTGCCACTATAATTCCTATCACATTAACGTTTCCTGTGAATAAAAGTCCGAACTGATATACAATCAATGAAACTGCATAAGCAAATATACACTGATAAGCAATAGCAAATGCTGTCCACTTTGCATTGTTCATTTCACGCTTTATAGCTCCTATTGCTGCAAAGCACGGTGCACAGAGAAGATTGAATATAAGGAATGAATAACCTGAAAGTGCAGTGAATGAAGTTGCCAATGCTCCCCAGATTTCATCGCCATTTTCAGAAACTTCACCATTAAAGTCAAGAAGTACTCCGAATGTAGCAACAACATTTTCTTTAGCAATAAGACCTGTAAATGTAGCAACAGCTGCTTTCCAGTCACCCCAGCCAAGAGGTGCAAATATAGGAGCAATAATACCTCCAATAGTTGCAAGTACTGAATTATCAAGGTCTTCTACCATTCCAAAGCTTCCATTTTCTACACCAAATCCCTGCAAGAACCAAAGTACAACTGCTGAAAGAAGAATAACTGTACCAGCTTTTTTAATGAATGACCAGCCTCTTTCCCACATTGAACGCAGAACATTGCTTACTGTAGGCATATGATATGCAGGAAGTTCCATTACAAATGGTGCAGGGTCACCTGCAAAAATTTTTGTTTTCTTGAGCATAATCCCCGAAATAACTATAGCAGCTATTCCAACAAAATATGCCGAAGTAGCAACCCAACCTGCATTATCAAACAAAGCACCTGCAATAAGACCTATAATAGGAAGTTTAGCACCACAAGGAATAAATGTTGTTGTCATAATTGTCATTCTTCTGTCACGTTCATTTTCAATTGTACGACTTGCCATAATTCCAGGAACTCCACAGCCTGTTCCTACAAGCATAGGAATAAATGATTTTCCTGAAAGTCCGAATTTACGGAAAATTCTATCCATTACGAATGCAATTCTTGCCATATATCCACACGATTCAAGGAATGCAAGGAATATAAAGAGTACAAGCATCTGAGGAACAAATCCGAGAACTGCACCAACGCCTCCGATGATACCATCAACAATAAGACCTGTGAGCCAGTCTGCACAGCCTACTCCTTCAAGGAAACTCTGAGCCGCAGGAAGTATCCATTCTCCGAAAAGAGTATCATTTGTCCAGCCTGTAAGCCAATCTCCTACCGTTGTAACTGAAACATAGTAAACAATAAACATTACAAGAGCAAAAATAGGAAGTGCAAGAAAACGGTTTGTTACAATTCTGTCAATTTTATCGGAAGTTGTCATTCCGCCATTATTTTTCTTTTTAAGACAGCCTTTTATTACAGAACCTA
>JAZKXQ010000102.1:0-3890 GCA_045611725.1 Oscillospiraceae bacterium | reverse complement strand
CTTGGCTATGTTGACAGAACAAGTTCTGAAAAGCAGTTTGACCTTGAGGTTTCTTTCCTTGTAGGTAAAAAACAGCTTTCGGATATTATTGAAAGATGTATCAGAATTCATGGTACAACAACAACTTCAGAAGTTCTTGATAAGGTAAAGGCTCTCGGCTTTAAATATTCAACAAGAGCTGCTATTACAGTTGCGGTATGTGACGCTACAATTCCATCTGAAAAGAAGGATATTCTTGCTGCAGCAGATAAGACAATTGAAAATATTACAAAACAGTACAACTATGGTTATATTTCATCAGAAGAAAAATCTGCAAAGGTTATCTCTGTATGGAACAAGGTTACTGATGATGTTACATCTGCTCTTAAAAACGGTCTTGACAAGTACAACCCAATCTTTATGATGGCTGACTCAGGTGCCCGTGGTAGTATCAACCAGATAAGACAGCTTGCAGGTATGCGTGGTCTTATCGCAAATACTTCCGGTACTACTATCGAAGTTCCAATCAGAGCGAATTATCGTGAAGGTCTTAATATCCTCGAATACTTCATCTCTTCTCGTGGTGCGAGAAAAGGTCTTGCAGATACAGCGTTAAGAACTGCTGACTCGGGTTACCTTACAAGACGTCTTGTTGACGTTTCACAGGAAGTTATTATCCGTCAGAATGACTGCGAAACAGATGAAGGTATCGAAGTTTATGAAATCAAGAATGGTAATGAAATAATCGAACCATTTGAAGAACGTCTTATAGGTCGTTATCTTGTTGATGACCTCAGAGATGAACAGGGAGAGCTTATCGTTTCAAAAAATAAGCTTATCACTGAATCAGATGTGACAAAGATTATAGATACAGGCATAGAAAAGATAAAAATCCGTTCAGTTCTTCAGTGTAAGGCTAAACAGGGTGTATGTGCTAAATGTTATGGTGCAAACCTTGCAAACAACAATATAGTATCAGTCGGTGAGGCTGTAGGTGTAATTGCTGCTCAGTCAATCGGTGAGCCTGGTACACAGCTTACAATGAGAACATTCCATACAGGTGGTATCGCTTCTGCAGAAGATATTACACAGGGTCTTCCTCGTGTTGAAGAACTCTTTGAAAGTCGTCGTCCTAAGAATGCGGCAATCCTTGCAAGAATTGATGGTGTGGTAAGAATTGAAGAAATCAAGACTACAAGAAATGTAATTCTTACAAACCACGAAACAGGCGAAGAAGAAATTTATATGGTTCCATATAATTTCAGAATAAGAGTTCAGAACGGTGAAACTATCAAGAAGGGTACAAGAATTACTGAAGGTAATATCTATCCTACAGATATTCTTACAGTACTCGGTGCAAAGGCTGTTCAGGATTATATTATCAGTGAAGTTCAGAAAGTTTACAGACTTCAGGGTGTTGATATTAACGATAAGCATATTGAAGTTATTGTACGTCAGATGCTCAGAAAGATTAAGGTAGAAGATTCAGGTTCAAGCTATCTCCTCCCAGGTTCTCTCGTTGACAGAAAGGAAATTGATGAAATTAACCGTGAAATTCAGGAAAGAATTGATAACGGCGAAATCGACCTTTCACTCGTCAAGACAGTTCCTGTTCTTCAGGGTATTACAAAGGCATCTTCAAGTTCAGACAGTTTCCTTTCAGCAGCATCATTCCAGGAAACTACAAAGGCTCTTACAGATGCGGCTATCAGAGGAAAGAGCGATATGCTCCTTGGACTTAAAGAAAATGTTATTATCGGTAAACTTGTTCCAGCGGGTACAGGTATGGAAGTATATAACAGAGTTCAGGTTGTCAAGAATGAAAATTATCTTGAACACGCTCAAAATTCACATACATCATAATTAAAAAAAAGCTCTCTGTAAAAAATATTTACAGGGAGCTTTAAAAAAGTATCTGGTTTTATGTTTATAATGATGAAAAAATAATAAATACAAATAATTTTTTGTGTAATATGATGATTAATCTGATGATTATTCAATTTTTACTTGAAATTTTTTCAGATTATGATATAATATATTCTTAGAGGGATATCCCTTAAAGAATATCTTGATTAATTAATTAATTTTTTATGGAGGTTTTTCAAATGATAGGAAAGAATAAACGTGTTATAGCAAGTATTCTCTCAGTTGCTCTTATTGCTTCTGCTGTACCTGCATCAGGTGCATTTGCTGTTGAAACAGCTGATACAAATACTTCAGTTTCAACTTCTGCAACTGCAAACAAGGGTCTTGCTATAAGAAACATTACTCTCCCAATGCTTCTCAATATTCCAGATGGCAGCGATGTTTCAGATTGGAACGAAAAATTTGCAACAGAAATGGAAAATACTGATGAAGCTACATACGGAGAAAATTTCAGTAAAGAAGATTATATATCTATGGTTGAGGGCATTGCAAGTGTTATGCCTGCATACAAGGATATGATAATGGATATTTATAACAGTGATGATACAGTTGTTACATCAACTCTTAAAGATGGTGTAATTACAATGAGTGCCGATGTTGATGGTCTTAACAAGATGGTTAACGAAATGGTAAACGAACAGATAGCTAATGCTGCTGGTGAATATGCTGACAAGTTCGGCAAACTCGAACTCAAGACAAACCTTGATATGACAGTTAATCTTGTTGTTGATACAAATACTGTTAAGACAGACAAGACAATCAGCGTAAAGTTTGAAGCTATAAGCATAGACGATGTAACAAAAGAAGAAGTTACATATGACCTCTTTGGTATGTTCGACTTTATGGACACAAAGCTTGACAGCGTAAAGGCTGAATTTGAAACATTCTTCAATGACGCTGTTGATGATGCAAATACTGAACTTGCTAATGCAAAAGCAGATATTAAAGAAGCAGAAGAAAAAACAATTCCAGAAGCTGAAAAAAAGGTTGCAGATGCAAAGATTGAACTTGCACAGGCTAATGCTGATATAGAAAATGCTGAAAAGAATATTGAAAAAGCTAAGGCAGAAGGTGCAGATACTTCAGAATATGAAGCTGATTTGGCACAGGCTAAGAAGGATTATGCTGATGCAGAAGCTAAGATTGCAGATGCTGAAAAGCAGATAGCTGATGCTAAAGTAAAGATAGCTGATGCTAATAAGCAGGTAGCTGATGCTGAATCAAAGCTTGAAGAAGCTCCTGTAAAGGCTGAAGAAGTTGAAGCTACATTTGACAGATACATTGCTAAGATTGCTTCAATGAAGAAGAGTGCAGGTACTGCTCTTGAACTTTCAGTAGATTCAGGTGAAGATGGCAAAAAGGCTGATGAAGCTTATACAGTTCTTTACAATGCACTTATCTCAAAGAACGGTATTCCACAGGCAATGAAAGACCAGATTCCTTCAACCCTCGATGGTTTCCTTGCTTCACAGATGTTTGCAGGTTCACTTTCATTTATGAATAATATCACTCCTGAAGAAGTTTCAGAACTTATGAAGGGTGCTACAGATGTTACAATGGCTCTTGAAAACGGTGCGTTCTCAATGGTTGGTACTGTTGTAGATGAACAGGGCACTAAGAAAGTTACACTTGAACTTGATGGTTCAGCACTTGAAGAAACATCAACAGCTGGTATATTCTTCGATGTAGAAATGATTAAACGTGCAGAAGTAACAACTACAACTGCAGTTACAACAACAGCAGAACCTGGTGTATCAGACTCAGAATCTGATGTAACAACAACACCAGATACAGGCGTAACAACAACAGATGATTCAGATGTAACAACAACACCAGATACAGGCGTAACAACAACAGATGATTCAGATGTAACAACAACAGATGATTCAGACGTAACAACAACACCAGATACAGGCGTAACAACAACAGATGATTCAGATGTAACAACAACACCAGATACAGGCGTAACAACAACAGATGATTCA
>JAZKXQ010000101.1:0-7734 GCA_045611725.1 Oscillospiraceae bacterium | reverse complement strand
AAAACCGTGGGACACACGGGGTTAGCTCGTTTATGCTTAGTGCGTTGGGTACTATCGAGCGAGAAGAAGCCCCTGCCTCTACAGGTGGGGAGAATGTCACGTTAATATTTTTAGGGGGAGATTATTATGAAGAAATTTGTTAAACGTGTAATATCATCAGTTCTTTCACTCAGCATCGCAGCAGCTGCAATTCCTTGCATTTCAGCAGGAAATACAGTTGATGTTTCAGCAGAGCCAAATTCAAAATACAACTATGCAGAGGCTTTACAGAAATCAATGTTTTTCTATCAGGTTCAACAGGCTGGTCCTATTGCTGATTGGAATCAGGTTGAATGGCGTGCAGATTCAACTGTAACTGACTTTGTTCAGGGTGGTTGGTATGATGCCGGTGACCATATTAAATTTGCTCTTACAAATGCATATTCAGCTACAATGCTTGCCTGGGGACTTCTTGAGTATCCGGAAGGGGTTGAAAATGCTGGTTTAATGGATTTGTATAAGAAAAATCTTCAGTGGGCATTGGATTTCCTTGTAGGCTGTGACCTTGGAGATGAAGTTGTTTATCAGATAGGCGAAATTGATTTCGACCACGTATGGTGGGGTTCTGCTGAAGTTTATATGAATAAGTATGAACTTAAATTTGAAAAGACAGAACGTGAATATTATACAACAACAGATACAAATATAACAGGTGAAATGGCAGCTGCACTTGCCTCGGGTTATCTTGTATTTAAGGATAGTGACCCACAACTTGCTGCTACATATCTTGAACACGCTGAAAACTGCTTTAGAATAGCAGATAAAACAAGAGACCACGGAAATACACCAGCTTCTGATGCTATGTATAAGTCATCTCATTACTGGGACGAACTTTTCTGGGCTGCAAACTGGATGTATATGGCTACAGGCGACCAGAAATATCTCGACCTCTGCGAAAGTGATTATATTCCAAATCTTGGACTTGAAAATCAGTCAACAGAGCTTAAATTCACTTGGGGACATTGCTGGGACGACCTTCAGCAAGGAGGAACTCTCCTTTATGCTATGAATACAGGCGATAAGGAATGGATAGACCAGTTTAAAAAGCATCTTGAATACTGGACAACAGGATATGGTGGAAAGCAGGTTACATATACTCCAGATGGTCTTGCTTGGCTTATGAACTGGGGTTCTTTACGTCACGCTACTACAACAGCATTTCTTGCGTATGTAGCAAGTGATAATCTTTTTGCAGATGATTCTACACTTTATAAAAAATATATAGACTTTGCTGATTCACAGATGAATTACTGTTTTGGTGATAATGGCAGAAATTCAAGCTATGTAGTAGGTATGGGTGAAAATTATCCAAAGGCTTGGCATCATAGAACATCAAGTGGTGCTTGGAATGACAAGTGGAGTGGAATTGGTCAGACTGAGGGCGAAGACGCTAAGCCACACGCACATACACTTTACGGTGCATTGGTAGGAGGACCTAACCAGACAGGTGAATATACAGATAATATTTCACAGTATGAATATACAGAAGTTGCCTGTGACTATAACGCAGGATATACAGCAGCACTCTGTGCTATGGTTGATAAGTATGGTGGAAAGACAGACCCATCATTCCCACCAAAAGAAACTCCTAAGTGGAACGAATTCTTTATGAGAGCTTCAATCAACCAGTCAGCAGGAAGCTTTACAGAAATCAAGGCATATGCTATGAACCATTCAGCTTGGCCTGCAAGAACTATCAAGGATTTGTCATATAACTATTATTTTGACATTACAGAGCTTGTAGATGCTAGAATGTCAATTAAAGATGTTACTGTAAAGGTTGGAAGTGACCAGCATTCAGGAGATAAGGGTAAGATTTCAATATCCGAGCCTATCCACTATGATGGAAATATCTACTATGTAAAACTTTCATTCGCAGATGGTAGCGTTGTAATGCCTACAGGTCAGTCAGAACATCGTTCAGAATGTCAGTTCAGAATTTCAATTCCAGATAATGTACAGGGAGTATGGGACGCAACAAACGACTATTCATTCCAGGGACTTGTACAGGGTGGAGAAGATGCAATGATAGATACTCCATATATGACAATGTATGATGGAGATAAGCTTATCTGGGGTACAGAGCCAGATGGAACAACACCAGATGATTCAACAGGTGGAAATACTGGCAGTGACAGTAGCATTAAGGGTGACCTTAACCTTGATGGAACAGTTGATATGATAGACCTTCTCACAATGAAACGTTATATTCTCAATGTTACAAAGCTTGATTCAAAAGCACTTAAAAATGCTGATATGAACAGCAATAACACAGTAAATATATTGGACGTTGTACTTCTTTGCAGAGAACTTGTAAAGTAAATATAATAAATGAAATCCCGAAGATTGAAAAAATCTTCGGGATTTTTGTGCTATATATTATAAAAAAGCTTTCTTATTGCATATGAGCAACCTGCAAGGAAACTATCGTCAGCACTTATTCCACTGAGTGCAATTTTATCTGCAATATCTTTTCCGTATTTTACAGCAATATTTTTTTTGAGGTATTCAAAATTTGATTTGTCAATATTTGTATTGTGTAGTACAATTCTGTGAGCATAATTTGTGCATACAAGA
This sequence comes from Oscillospiraceae bacterium, assembly GCA_045611725.1. Classification (GTDB taxonomy): domain Bacteria; phylum Bacillota; class Clostridia; order Oscillospirales; family Ruminococcaceae; genus UBA5884. Next base: position 5,118 of record JAZKXQ010000101.1, on the reverse strand, counting down.
TTATTTATCAGAATACTGAACATTTCAAGAAAATTATGGTATATTTTTATTACCTGTTCATCATTGTTTTTTAATGAATATAAAATACTGTTGTGGTTTATTTCATTTTCATTTCCATTTGTAATTCTGTAAAGAAAAGGAGTATTTTCTTTTGAATATATTTTTCTGATTTTATTCTTCACAGCCTCGAAAGTTATTTCATCTTTAACGCTTCCATCACTGTCTATGGGGGAAGTATTTACTATACAGCGTTCAATTATATCAGAATATGGAGTAAATTCTTCCATTAGCTTATTATTACATATAACTGCTATGCTATATGATTTTCCACAATATAAAAATACTTCATTTCCTGTACGACATTCAATATCGCTTCTGAAATCCATATTTGCGGCAGCTGTCATAGGGGCAGAATATCCACAAACAATAGGACGTGAAGAATATTTTGCAATAAATTTTCTTATTTTAGAAAAATCGGGTTCACAATCGGAATATTCAATATTCATAATATTTTTCATACTCGAGGTTATTCCGAAACCTATCCCAAGTAGCATATCTTCATCAATGCAGTTTTCTGAAAGAATTTCCAGATATGATTGACCAATGAAATTCATAATATCCTCATATTTTGTATCTGCACCGATATTCATTTTTTTTCTTGCAAGTATATCTCCTCTGAGATTGGACATTCCAATATTTACAAAACAATCTTCAACAATAATTCCCATAACAAATTTATAATTTTCATTTATACGCAGAAGAACTTTTCTTCTACCCTTATGAACAGAGCTTGAACTGTTCGGAATTTCTCCGGCTTCTTCGATTATACCTTCTTTCATCATTATATTTACAGCAGCAGTAACTCCTGCCCTTGTTATTCCAAGTGTTTCAGCTATATCAGCTCTTGAAATAAGGGAATTTTTCTGTATAAGCTGTAAAATTTTTCTTGAACTGTTTACAGATAATTTAAGATTATTATTTTTCATAGCTAATTACTCCTGTTAAAATGGAATTGACTGAAATGTCATAATTACAAGTGGAAGCGTAATAACTGAAAGTATTGTTGTTACAGCGAATATTTCAGACGCATAAAGGGAATTTTTATTGTACTGCATTGATAAAAGAGTACACATAGTGGCTGATGGTGCAGAACCTGCGATTATAACCGTCATAACAACTGTTTCATTTAAACCAAAAGGTTTCATAATCAGTATAAGTAATAATGGAATGATAATAAGCCTTGTTAATGCTATACGGTATATCTGAGGCTTTCTGAATGCCTTTATTATATTTGTCTGACAGATATTTATACCAGCTGTCATCATAGCAAGAGGAGTATTCATATCTCCGATATAATTTATTGTATTTTTTAATATGGACGGTAATTCTATACGCATAATAAATAAAGCAAGACCAATAAAAATTGCAATAAAAGACGGAGATGTCAAAACTTTTTTCAAAGAGCTGAAATCTTTTTTTCCCGAAATAGTCATAACACCGTGCGACCATACAAGAATATTGAATACAGCAATAAATGCCGTAAGGTAGAAAACACCCTCATCTGAAAATAGAGCATTTACAAGAGGTATTCCCATAAAAGCACAGTTTGAATATATACAGGAAAAGCGTTCAATATCCGTGTCAGGATTTGAATTATTTTTATTTCTTATAACAAGATAGGTTATTGCAATAGTTATTGCAAATGCGAGTACGGAAAGACCTGTGGATATTAAAAGATTTTTCATAAGGGCAGAATTAAATTCCTTCTGAAAGCTTGATAGTATAATCATAGGATTTACAATATCAAGCACCAGTTTAGAAATCTGACGACTTCCATCTTGGGTTATAATTTTAGTCTTGAAAGCTAAAGCTCCTACAGATATAAGCAAGAGCATAATAAAAGATTGCTGTATTACCAGCGATGCGAGTGACAATGAAAACATCTTCTTTCTGATAATTTATTCAACGGCTATTATTATATCATATTATTGTTTAATAAGTCAATGTAATATCTTAAAGACATTATGAATAGAATATATCAATAAGAATTAACAATGAAAAATTTGTTACATATCTTAAAGCATTCAGGAGGTAAATATGGACTTCAAGGTTAATTATGAAACGATACCGCTTACTGAAACGGTTTTTTCAGGTATGCAGGAGCAGAGTGTTGAGCTGGAATATATACTTCCGGATTATTTTCCGGATATTTTCAAGCTGATAAAATGCAGAGCAGTTCCGAGAATTGTTTCAAAGAATATCGGTAATGACAAGGTTGTTTATGAAATTTCAGTTGATATTAATGTAATATATCAGAGTGAAAGCAGTGGAGTACCTAACTGTATAAATCAGCGTCTTAGCTATACAAAAACTCTTGAATTTGGAAAAAGTTGTGACAATGCAGATATTACGTTGATACCCAAAATTGACTATATAAATTGTCGTGCAGTAAATCAAAGAAGATTGGATATAAGGGGAGCAGTTTCAATAAAGGCAGATGTTTTATGTTCATCTGTTCAGCAGATAATCTGTGACGCATTTGGAATGAATATACAGTTAAAAAAATTGCCTGTTGAATACATTTCAAAAAAGATAACAGCAGAAAAATCAGTATCAGTGAATGAAGATTTGGAGCTTAACAGTGCCAAGCCGTCTGTTATGAGTATTATAAGGAGTGATGTTTCACTTACTGAAAATGAAAAAAAAGTGATAGCCAATAAGCTTGTAGCAAAAGGGGAGGCGATAATAGACATACTTTATTCATATGACAATGAAAATGGAAATGGTCTGGAGAGTATGCAGTTTACAATACCATACAGTCAGATTATTGATGTTGAGGGAATTGATGAGAGCTTTGAATGTATTGTATGTCCTGAAGTTATGTCGTGTGATATATCATTAAGTCCCGACAGTAAGGGAGAAAATCGTATTTTCAGATGCGATTTGATTATAAATGTATCCTGTAAAGCATTTAAAACGGCTGTTACGGAAATTGTTGCAGATGCATATTCAACAACTCGTCCGTGTGAATGTATTTCATCTCCCATAAAGAATGAGCGTATGCCCATTACAAAAAGGGAAATAATTCAATCTAAAAGCATTGCTGAATATGGAGATGGAAATATTGACTGTGTACTTGATGTATGCTGTAATACAGCTAATGTAAATATAAGGGTAAATCCTTCTGCTAATGAAGTATTTCTTACAGGAACTGTTCAGTATGCAGTTATGATAAAAAATGATAGTGGTGCTATTGTATTTATTGAAAAGGACGATATTTTCGAGCATACTATGAAGTATGAAGAAATTGGTATAAACAGTATTTTTACAGCAGATATAAAGCCTGTTTCCTGTTCATATACACTTACAGCAGACAATAAAATATCTTTAAAATCTGATTTGCAGATAAATTGTATTATAAAAAATGCAGATACATTCAATGCACTTACAGAAATACTGCCTGATGATATAATAACAAAGCAGAGAGATGGCGATTATGCATTAAAGCTTTATTATGGTGTGGAAAATGAGGATATATGGTCTATTGCAAAGAGGTATAATACATCTGTTTCAGCTATTATGGAAGAAAATGAACTTGATTCTGATAAGCTGAAAAGCAATGGAATGATACTTATACCGATAACAGGTTAATGGAGGTACTGAAATGACAAAGGATATATACCGTGATATAGCTGAGAGAACTAACGGAGATATTTATATAGGCGTTGTAGGGCCTGTAAGAACGGGAAAATCCACATTTATAAAAAGATTTATGGAAACTCTTGTAATTCCTAATATTGACAGTGATTTTAAAAAGGAACGTGCCACAGATGAACTTCCACAATCAGCTGGTGGAAAAACAATAATGACTACCGAGCCTAAATTTATCCCAGAGGAAGCTGTAAAAATAAGTCTTGACGAGGGAGAAGGCTTTAATGTAAGGCTTATTGATTGCGTAGGCTACATAGTACCGAGTGCATTGGGATATATTGAGAATGATGTTCCAAGAATGGTTATGACTCCGTGGTTTGATGAAGAAATACCATTCAATATGGCAGCTGAAATAGGAACTCAAAAAGTTATATCAGAACATTCCACAATAGGTCTTGTAATAACTACAGATGGAAGTATATCTGATATTGCAAGGGAAGAATATGCAGAATGTGAAGAACGTGTTATAAAGGAGCTTCAGGAAATAAACAAGCCATTTATAGTTATAATGAACTGTGTAGAGCCTGAAAACAGTGAATCGATAAAGCTTTGTAAAAATCTTGAAGAAAAATACAATACACCTGTAATACCAGTGAATTGCCTTGAACTTGATGAAGAAGATATAAAGAATATAATAACAAGAATACTTTATCAGTTTCCAGTTAAGGAGATAAATATAGAAACTGACAGATGGATAACAGGTCTTGAAAAAGGTCACTGGCTTAAAGAAAGCGTATTTACAGCAATCAGAAAAGCAGGGGAGAAGATTTGCTGTGTAAGAGATACAAAAGGAATGGCAGAGGAGATAAATTGCTGTAATGAGGTTGTAAGTTCTGTAGTATCATCAATGGATTTAGGAAAGGGAAGTATAAATATAAAAGTAATTCTTGACAGCAGTCTTTTCTATAAGGTACTGGGAGAAACTACGGGAATTGAGATAAAGAATGAAAGTGACCTTATGCCATTATTAATGGAGCTTAACAGAATTAAAAAGGAGTATGACAGAATACGTCCTGCATTGGAAGAAGTGGAGGCTACAGGCTATGGAATAGTTATGCCATCAATGGAGGAATTATCCCTTGAAGAACCTGAAATAATAAAGCAGGGGGGAAAATACGGCGTTAAATTAAAAGCCTCAGCACCATCAATACACCTTATGAAAGCTGATATAAATACAACAGTAAGCCCTATTGTAGGAACTGAAAAGCAGAGCGAAGAACTTGTAATGTATCTTCTCAGAGAATTTGAAGAAAGTCCTACAAAGATATGGCAATCCAATATATTTGGAAAATCTCTGCACGAGCTTGTAAACGAGGGACTGCATACCAAGCTAGCGAGAATGCCTGTTGACGCTAGAATGAGGGTTCAGGAAACCATAGAGCGAGTAATTAACGACGGTTGCAACGG
>JAZKXQ010000100.1:0-2789 GCA_045611725.1 Oscillospiraceae bacterium | reverse complement strand
GTTAAGATTATTTCTGAAAAGCTTGGACTTAAATATGTTCCTGTCTTTTTTGAGGGAAAGTTTACAAAATGGGATGACTATATGCACCTTATAGGAAAGACAGAACTGGGTGGTGAAATGGGTGAAGGTATTGTAATCAAGAATATGAGTACTCTTGATTATGATGTTATTTATACTAAAATAGTGCACGAACGTTTTCGTGAAATCAAGCATACATCAAAGCCTAAACCGATTGATATGGAATATCTCCACGAGCGTGAACGCCTTACTGAACTTGCAAAGACAATTGTTACAAGGCAAAGAGTCGAAAAATTATTTTATAAACTGATAGATGAAGGTGTAATTCCTGAAAAATACACTATTAGAGATATGAAAGTAATTTTGAAAAATCTTCCATCTGCTGTATATTATGATTGTCTGAAAGAAGAATCGGATATAGTAAATCAGATTGAAAATTTCGGCAGATATTCAGGGCCTCTTGTAACAAAAATTATTAAAGAAATAATCGCAGAAAAAGAGTAAAAAAGAAAATTATTATTTATGATTCTCAACAAGCTGTTGTAAATTTTCACGAAAAGTTGCCAAAAATGAGTGATAATGAGTATTAAAAATCTCTATCACCTATGTAATATTATAAGAACTTGTCTTCACAAGCTAAAATCGTTTAGGCATAACTTTAAAGGTGGAATCCAATCTTTTGGAAATATCCACCTTTATATTAAACAGGTTTATTTAATTAAGGATAAAAATCCAGGAGAATTATATATAGATTTTTGTGAAGGTTTATGCTAAAATAACTCCATAACAATCGTGTAAGAAATTTTCTTTGTTAAAAAGGTATATAAAAGGGGATAATTTATGCTGAATAAGAGAATTATTGCAGTTGCGGCAGGTATGCTGATATCTAAAAAAGAAAAGCAGGAAATATATAACAATCTATATCTTAATTATGGATTGCTTGGTTTATGTACAAATATTTCATCAAAATATGATGTTGAAATGTATCAGGGAGATTATGATTCACCACAGAAAATAATAGATATATCTCATATAAATGATACAACATCACCAATAATTCTCCTATCTGTTCCCAGCTTTTTATCCTTATTATGGGCAGTCGAGTTTGCAAAAAAAGTAAAAACACTCTGTCCAGATGCATATATAATTTGTGGTGGCAGATGGGTAATGGACAATAACCTTGGATTTGTTAAAAGTAAATTCAATGATACTGTGGATTTTTATTCACTTGGCTGTCCCGATGATAATATTATTGACATAATTGAAGGTAAGGGAATGATAGATAAAAAATATAAATATTCATCAACATTTTCAAGGCTTGACTATTCTCTTTTATATAATTACAATAAATATCAGCCGGTTATAGAAGTTTCAAGAGGTTGTGGGAGTGGCTGTTTGTTTTGTCTTGAAAGTAAGTTTAAAGTATGTGCAATTAAAACTCCGTGTGAAATTTTTAAGGAAATTGATGAAATTATCAATTTGTATGGTGATGAAAAGCTGAATTTTTATTTTGAAGCATCAATCTTTCAGCCGACAGTAAAATGGTGCGAGGAATTTTCACATATATATAATAGCAGAAATTATAAATTTCAATGGAGATGTACCACAAGAGTTGACAGAAATCTTGACAAACAGCTATGTATTCTGGCTTCGGCAGGTTTGAAAGTTGTAGATTATGGACTTGAATCTGGTTCGGCTATACAGTTGAGCAGAATGGGAAAGACAGTAAATTCTTATGAATATTTGAAAAAAGCTTCTGGATTGCTTAAAGTAACATCTGAATGTGGTATATGGAATAAATGTAACATTATGTTGTATGCAGGTGAAACAGATGAAACATTTGAAGAAACACGCAGTTTTCTTAAAAAACATCAGCAATATATAAAAGGTATAAGTGCAAATCCATTGACTATTTATCTTAATGGTATCGAATCGACAAATGAGTATATTAAAGAAATTGAAAAAATTTCGGAATGTACCATAGAAAATAAAAAATTATATGATAAAGGTTATACTTATATAAATCTTTCTTCATCTGTTTCAAAAGAGAGGGCATTTGAGATGTGCAGAGAGCTTGAAACAGAGTTTATGAGCGAAAAAGATTATATTGACCTGAAAAATATATGCTATATCAATAAATTTTTTATAAATAATTAGGAGGTAAAAAATATGTACGATAATCACATTGGAGTTTCAAAATTCAGAGAAATCAAGTCACTTATTCATAACTACGCTGACTATGACAAGGAGTATCACGGATTAACTCTTGAGCAAATCGGTGACAGAGCATATGAATACTATGAAGAGGGCAGACTTAGTTCCTCACAATATGACTATTTAAGTAGTCTTATAGAAGATTTGGAGTAAAATATAATAATTACACCCAGTTGTTGTGGGTTACATATTTTTACATCTTTTTTAGTTTTGTGGGTTTATCAATAGTTTTGTGTAAATTTTTTTATAAGATGAAGAAATGTGTGTTTACAATCAATTGATTAGTGGTGATTTTCATATTTCTGAAAGCGTTCAGATATACTTTCATTCATAAGAAGCTGGTTGCGTACAAGTGACCAGTTTGCAACAGGTCTGTCATTCCATTTTCTGTATAACTCTGTTATTCTGAGATACAGGACTTTGTATAATGCTTGTTCATTTGGAAATGTTCCTTTTCTGGTAACCTTTCTGAAATCAGCATTTATGCTTTCTATTGCATTTGTTGTATACATTATTTTTCTTACTGCACTTGAATAATTGAAAAGTTGTTCTATATG
>JAZKXQ010000099.1:0-5465 GCA_045611725.1 Oscillospiraceae bacterium | reverse complement strand
TAAAATCCATTCTGAGAAAACTGCGTTCACGTACTCTTACAGAACTTTCAGAATCAATTAAACAGGCTTTTTCAAAAATTACTGTTTCTGATTGTTATGGGTGGTTTTCATCTTGTATTCATTGGTAATCTTTTGTAGGATCGCTATAGTTAAAATATAACTTTAAAATTTGTAAAAGCAGATAGTTTTAAAGCTATCTGCTTAAATTTAAAATGGAAGAAGATGTTGAATATGAAAAGATTTATTTGTATTATTTCAAGTATAATGATATTGACTTTAACATCATGTGAAACGAATAAAGAAACAGAAAGCAATTCAGAAATTAAAAGTTCAGAAGTTTCTATATCTCAGACTGAAACAGAAAATGCCAAGAATATTTCAACAGGATATATAATAGTTCCAGATGGCAGAAAATATGTAAGACTTGCTGAATCTATGGAAAACAAATCTAAAATTGCTGAAATGCATACAGGAGAACCAATAACAATATATTCAATAGAATCTGATTGGGCAAATATCTCTTATAAAGGTATTAAGGGATATGTTGAACTGGAATATATATCATTTTCTGAACCTGAAATAACATTTTCACAAACTGTAATTACTGAAATTTCAGAATCAAAAATTGAAACTACTAAATCTGAAACAGAAAAGAAAAAAGAAATTGATATAAGCAATTACTATGGAACATGGGAGTATGAAGATTTTACGCTTAACATATCAGAAGGCTCAAAAGGAACGGTTATAGAGCTTTGCAGAGTGTTTAATGGTGGTGATATTGTTTATGACTTTATGGTGGAAACAGAACATAAAATTACTTCTGAATATATAAAGGTAAATTATATAGATGACTGGGAAAATACAGGATATGCAGAATTTACTTTTAAAGATGAAAAAATTTATGTAAATTGTGTAAAACAAAAAGCTTCAGATGGTGACAGAGGCTATTCCTTAGATGTATCAGCTAATTTTTCAAGATGGGAAGAGCCTGTATATTCTACAACAGTATATCCTGCAACGGACTATATTGGAATGACAGTTGATAAAGTTGTATCTATGTATGGAAATGATTATCAGTATGAATATATTGAAGGTGGATATTTCATAAATTATTCATTTGCAAGTGGACTTTGGATTCATGCAGGAAGTAATGCCAAAGATTATGGAATAGGAAATTTTGATGATACGGTTAATTATGTATATACTTATAGTGGTACTGTAACAGATAATATTTCAATCGGAATGACTTTTTCACAGATAAAAAGTTCTTCAGGACTTTCATTTAGCCTTGAATACGATGATTTGAATGGAAATGGTTATTATGCAACTGTAAATACAAATGGTTATTCTCTTGGAATGAGTTTTGACAATTCCTATGTTCTGAAAAATGTACTTATAAAGAAAGCAGAAAGTACAAATAACGCTTCATCATATACAACAATAGAAAACTTTGGTTATGCAAATGTTGATGATTTAAGATTAAGAGCAACCCCAAGTCTTGATGGAGAAGTAATAGGAAAAGTTACCAATGAAAGAAGCATATACATCTATTACAAAACAGGAGATTGGTATTATGTAGAATTTCATGATGGTAATGGAAATTATTATGATGGATTTGCTTATGCTGAATATATAACAATATCATAAGATTAATTATTGGTAAAAATATCATTGACATTATTTATAATAAATGATAAAATAAATCATAATACAGGAATAATTTATATTAAAGAAAGGGATTTTAACTATGAAAAAGAATATTTTTGCGATATGTTTATCATGTTTGTTGCTGACAGCGTGTGGGATCCAGAATGAAACAGGAAGTAATTCAACTGTTGAAAATAATGTTTCTGTAACTGAAAATCAGAAAGCCGAGAATATTTCAACAGGATATGTAAATGTTCCTGACGGACAGGAATATGTTGAACTTCATCAGACAGCGAATGATTCAAATATAGTTGCCAGAATGTATATGGCTGAACCGATAACGGTTTATTCAATAGATTCAGATTGGGCAAGTGTTTCATATGGAGGTATGAAAGGATATGTTGAACTGAAATACATATCATTTTCAAAGCCTGAAAAAAATGCTGAAAAAGTTGAAACAACAGTTTCTATAGTGGAAACTACTGCTGAAAATAACGAAGTTCCGATAAAATCCACTGAGAATATTCAGAAAGCTGAAGCAGAGAATATTCAAAATGATGTAGATATCGAAAACAGTCTTAATATTACATTTCTTGTTGATGGTGACGGAGTAAAGGTTGCACAGCCTTTAAGCTATCCTGCATATGTTGAGAAAAATCAAGGTAACGCATGGTGTTCGGCAACTTCAATATACATATATTCAGAGCCATCAACAAACAGTTATAAAAGAGAAGCAGATATGCTTTATTATGGAGATGTATGCGAGATACTGGGAACTATGGACGACTGGTATTTTATAAGTACAGACAGTGGAAATGGATATGATTTGCATGGATATGTTAAGAAGAAATATATATCATCAGGAAATACTCCTGTTGCAGAAGAACCTGCAAATGCAAGTTATGGAGTAGTAAGTGTTGGAAGTGCTAATGTAAGAAGTTCGCCGAATAAGGATAACAATAGTAATGTATTGTTTACAGTTTATAAGGGCGAAGAATTTACTGTTCTTGATTATGATGGATATTGGTATAAGATAAATTATAATGGTACTGTATGCTACATAAGTCATAAAATGGTTGATGTCTGGTAATAAAGATATAAAACTCAGATTCTTGGGAGTCTGAGTTTTATTTGTAGTTGATTTTTTATATTTAAGATGGTATACTATTAATAATAAGTGAGATGGGAGTGAATGATATGAACAGATTAAAAGCGATACCAATAGGACATGAAGATTTCAAGGAACTCATTGATAAAGATTGTTACTATGTAGATAAAACTCTGATGATTAAGGAAATTATCGATAATTGCACAAAGGTTAATCTCTATACAAGACCAAGAAGATTTGGCAAGACTCTCAATATGAGTATGCTTAAATATTATTTTGAAAAATCAGATGAAGATAATTCATATCTGTTTGAAAATCTTAAAATTTCAGAAGCAGGGGATATCTATAAGCAACATATGGGACAGTATCCTGTTATAACTCTTTCCTTAAAAGGTATGAAACAACCTGATTTTAAATTTTCTTTTGAGGAATATAAGAAAATATTATCAGAAGAGTTTGACAGGCATATTAATCTGCTTAATTCTAATTTATTAAGTATTGAAGATAAGCAGGAATTTGAGAAAATAAAGAAGAAAGAAGCTGATAAAACAAGTTACACTACTGCAGTTAAATTTCTTTCAAGGTGTCTTTATAAAGTTTATAAGAAAAAAGCAATAATATTGATAGATGAATATGATGTGCCACTGGAAAATTCATATTTCAGAGGATTTTATGATGAAATGGTTGACCTTATTCGTTCATCTTTTGAAAGTGCATTGAAAACAAATAATTCACTTGAGTTTGGAATACTTACAGGTTGTCTGAGGGTATCAAAGGAAAGTATCTTTACGGGACTTAACAACCCTAATGTATATTCTGTTATGGACAATATGTTTTCTTCATATTTTGGATTTACTGAAAATGAAATTAAAGAAATAGCAGAAACTTATAATCTGAATGAAAAAGTTGATGAGATAAAGCAGTGGTATGATGGTTATTTGTTTGGTGAAACAGAAATATATAATCCGTGGAGTATTCTTAAATATGTTCAGACAGCAATAAGCAGTTCAGAAGTAATTCCAAGAGCATACTGGAGCAATACCAGTTCAAATGATATAATAAGGGAATTGATATTCAAGGGCGATGATACAACTAAAGATACCATTGAAAATCTTTTAAAAGGTGAAATAATAACCAAGCAGATATATGAAGATATAACATATAGAAATGTAAAAATAAATAATGAATATATCTGGAGTTTTCTTTTGTTTACAGGTTATCTTAAATGTATAAGACTTGCAAGTAAGAATGACATGGTTTATGCTGAGATGGCTATCCCGAATAAAGAGATAAAAACAATTTATATAAATACTATTATGCAGTGGTTTGATGAGAGAATTAAAACAGTATCAAGAAAAGACCTTTTTGAAGCTATGATTAATGGAGATGTCAAGACTTTTAATGATATACTTTCAGAATGGTTTTACAATAGTATAAGTTATCATGATACAAAAGAGAATTATTATCATGGATTCCTGTCAGGAGTTCTTTCAGGGTATAAAGGATTTAAGCTTAAATCAAACAGAGAAACAGGCAATGGAAGAAGCGATATAATAATATTTGACAATATCAGATATGAAAAGGGAATTGTTATAGAAATTAAAAAGGCAGATACTCCAAGAGAATTAAATCAAAAATGCGATGAAGCCTTAAAGCAGATAGATGATATGAATTATGATGCTGAACTAGTTGAAATGGGAATAGAAGATATAGTAAAGTATGGAATAGCTTTTCATAATAAAGCTTGCAGAGTAAAAAAAGCATAAGGAAATGAAGATTTTCATTTCCGTCACGTTTCCGTTATATTTCCGTTATTGTAGTCAAAACATATATGAATTCATAGTAAGTTATGAACCGATAGATATTATGAAATGCCGTATTTATGGACTTTATAGCAATATATGAAATGCTGTGAAACAATGTCTGCAACACTCATAACCCGAAGGTCGTCGGTTCAAATCCTGTCATCTCGACCAAAGCTAAAACGGCCGAATTAGCGGAAATACCGTAATTCAGTCGTTTTCTTCGTTTTACAAAGAAAGTTGAAACTGCAAATATGCAGTCAAAAATGCGAATTTGCATCCGAAAATCAAACAAAATCACACGGATTGTCACACGAAATATCGAGGATAGCAGAGCGATTGATTCCAGATTACAAAAGAATATCACATGAAACCACGACTTTTGAAAAAAGTTGTGGTTTTTTGTTTGAATTTTAAAAATCATATTGAAAAATGTAGAGTTTTCTGGTATAATTAAAATGGTATTTTATATCAAGGAGGAGTTACAATGCCTGAAAAATTAATTTCTGTGTTGAAGGATTCAAATTACAAATTGAGTCAATTTACACAGGATTCGATAGATGATTTAGAACGTAGAAGTTTCTATAAGAAAGAAAAGCTTTATGTAAAGTGTTTGGTGAGAAACAAAGATGTGCAATTAAAGCCAGAGGAGATAATCAGACAGCTTTATGTATACAAGCTTATAAATGAATATGGTTATCCTGTTGAGCGAATGGAGCTTGAAAGAGTAATTACTTTTGGCAGAGAAAAGAAGCGTGCTGATATTGTATACTAAAAACTATTGCAAAACATGCGAAAATATGTTATAATATAGTAGGGTGAAAAAAATGAGCAAAAGAGCAATAAAAATCGAATTAAACGAAAAAGAAGAAGCAATTGTATATTATGAAAAAACACTTGGAGAAAAT
>JAZKXQ010000098.1:0-5491 GCA_045611725.1 Oscillospiraceae bacterium | reverse complement strand
CGTGGATATATCTTCAAAGATGAAGTAGCTGATTTCAGATGATAACTACTTTTTAATTATTTTTTTAGCCATTTTGTTATGGCTTGCTTTGCTATGCATTTTTTTATTTTCTGGAGATTGTATTATTTTTCAAACTTTTTCTGGAGATTGTATTATTTTTCAAACTTGCTATGCATTTTTTTATTTTCTGGAGATTGTATTATTTTTCAAACTTCCTCCTTCAATATGGTTGCTTTCACATAGTCAATAGCATCTAAAAGTGTCACGCTACCAGTCAGTACCCCGAAAATCGGATAGCTCAGCTTGTCCATCAACTCAGGAATACAGGCTGTGATGTAATCAGCAGTTATAATAGAAGAAATTTCATAGAAATCATACCAAATCACAGAAGTAGCCGTTATGTCATAACATTCATCTTCTGTTACATAGATTCTTGGGGTATGTAAATAAGGCGTTCTGTATTCTCCCGTAAAGCCGTCGGAGACGCGAGGCCAGATGGTAGCATTTATATAATTCAGCAAACGATATAAGTCAGCTTGATGGGTACTGTTTTTACAGATATCAGCGCCGAATTCAGTATAGTAAACGCGGCACTCCATGCAGTCTGAATGGAAATAAATACAGCTTTCCAACGCCATATTCGGGCAGTTTATATACCCTTTATAAGCCATTGTGAGCCTTTTCGTATTCTCATAATTATCTTCATTGAACTTGATAAAGTGTGATTTCAGGTAGTAGGTGATGTTGTCATAAGCTTCGTTTCTGGTCATATTACACCTCAGATTATAATGTCATCTATGCTTTTTGCATAATCATGAATATGGTTTTTACTCTTTTCATTTTCTATGTAGCTTTCAAGGCATACATCTCTATATCTTTTAGCTGTGTTAATAGCAATTTCAGCGTTATGTTCTTTATTATCGTCAGACAGCAAATAGATAGAAAACGCCATCATAGCCGCTATGTATGTTCTCCCTTTCTGATCAAATGAATTATAGGATGGTCGTGTTTCAAAATCAAGATACAAGGGATTTATATGTTCAAGGCTCCAAAGACCCTGTTCTGTCAGATAAACAACAGTCACTGCTATGTCTGAAAAGTCTTTAAAATGTGGGCTATGTAAAAAATCATTCCACTCTGATGTATTTGTCAATAAAATGCCATAATTATAATAGTTATCAGAATCGTACATAAGTTTTACAGGTGTACCCGCAACACCTTCAAACGGAATTTCAAAATACTGAATTTCAAATCTATCAGGGTTATATTCAACAGCAATCTGTTCATCAAGCATCATTTCTTTTGAAAACAAACTCTTTATCTGTCCGTTCCAGTTAAGCGTTATTGATGCAGTTGCCTGACCATCATATGGCACATCTTCAGTTTGCCAAGGGGATTTATCTTTATTATCAAACAGATAAGGATTCCACCAGCTTATTTCTTTTACAGTTAAATCCTCCTCACTGCTCACAATACGTTGCTTTTCAATGTGACAAATACTATTACTATCATGCTCCTCCATGAATTTCAATGCATAGGCCTTAGCCATCCGAAAATCATGAAAATAACCGGTATTCCCCCATGTATCTTCGAAAACTACATATACAAACTGACCATTATTCTTCATAAAACGATTAAGCATAGTGTTTTCATAATCAATACGCTGAACAATCTGATTTCTTAATTTTTCGTGGCATACAAAGTGTAGATGTTCATTCAAAGCCAATATTTTTTCTTCCCATGCCTTATCAGGTGCATTCCAGATAAGTGTAGCTTTCTGACAATCAGTCAGCTCAAAACCTTTTTTTGAGAAAAGCCTTCTCATATATGCTGATGGAATTAACTCAAACATAAGATTCAACCTTTCTTTTTTTATATATTATCATAACAAAAAATAAGCTTATAACCTTTGCTTAATCTGTAATTTTCAATTGGTATCCAGGCGACGATTTCATCTTTCTCATACTCTCCACAGCCTCCTTGTCTGAAATAGCCTGTTTTATTTTCTTCGTTGATAGATATCCAGCAACCAACACTTAATCTGCCGTTTATATCCAACAAAATACATTCTTCAAAAAGATTCGGTACTCTCTTACTTATAGGAATAAAATTAACAATTTGTTCGTTCATCACCACACACCTCCATCAAAATCCTAATTAAGATACTTATCAAGCATTTCAAATTGTCAATATTTGATATTGCTATCTTCTTCGGAAATCTCTATACCGTTTATATTGCATATTTTCCCTTTGTAATTTATTGTAGCTTTATTATAAAGTGGTAATATCTTTTTAGTGGCTTTCGCTGACTCCGGGATAATTATTTCTTTAAGTGATTTATAGTTAAGAAAAACATGAGGTGAAATTTTCTCAAGTGATTTTTCCAGACTTATATTCTTTAGTTTATAACAACGTCCAAATGCATCTGAATGAATAAATCTCACATTGTCTGGGATATTGATTTCCTCAAGATTTGTACATCTATAGAACATTCTCATACATAAATAGCTGAGATTTTTAGAAAGACGTACATTTTTAAGATTAATGCATTCATAAAAGACTTCCGAGCCTATTTCAATAACTGAGTCAGGAATATATATTTTTTCTAAGTTATGACAACAATCAAAAGCTTTGGCTTCTATTCTTGTAACAGAATCAGGGATTACAACGGATTTTATATGTCTATTACAACAGAAAGCACTTTCTGAAATTACTTTCACAGTATCAGGAATGACTATATTTTCACATTGTCCACAATAATTAATCAGCAATCCATCACCAATTATAATGTGTCCTTTCTGCCTTTTCAACCATGGAGTTTCTTTGAAAGCATTTTCCCGACACACTTTCAGTGTTTGAGGAATGTGTATATCTGTTAGAAACGAACAATATGCAAACGCAAAAAAATCAATTTCTTCAATGCTGTCAGGAAGTATTATTTTTTCGATGTATTTGCATTCACAGAATGCACAACAATCTACTTTTTTCACACCATCAGGCACTACATAACAGTTGCATTTTCTTTCCTGTGGATACTTTATAAGTACAGTTCTATCCTTATTGAACAGCACACCATCAATATCACAATAATTTTTATTATCTTTGCTTACTTTTATTTTTTTCAGATTTCCACACCAGGAAAATGCAGATGTATTTATACTTGTTATTGTATCGGGAATTACAATCTCTGTAATTTCCTTTTCTTCTATATACTTTTTAAGTACTCCATTTTCAATTTCAAAAGCCATATATATCACCTTTTTATACAACTTACTTGTTATCCTTTATATGGTTTTGGCATTTCAGCCCATGCAATTACATTTTCATGCATTTTTCCAAAACCACATTCTTCGGGACATATTTTTTTGAGTTCATCTGAAAAGCCCCAATACTCTCCAATACTAATCTCATACTCTCCATTATCAAATTTATAAGTTACAAGCACTTGTCTGCTATTATCCGGATATTCCTCTTCAACAGGAATCCATTTTATACACTCTGACATATTAACCTCCATCATAATTTAAAAATTATTTTCTTCTTATCCTTTTCCAAATTTCTGATTTGTTTTTACTTACATAAGCTCTGTATTCATAAATATTCCAGGAATCAAATATTCTTTTGAAAAACGCTGATTTACTTTTTGGTAAATCAGCATTTTTTCTAACTTTTTTTTGAAGCATATCTCTTTACATATTTCATCTTTGTGGAAATATGTATTACAGGATTCCTTTTAAAACTCCTACTCATTAATATTCCTCATCATATGGAATAATTTGTACTGCACCATTATCATTCATCTGATAATACTTTTTTGTATCTGTATCATACATCAATACAGGTATTACACCGCTTTCCGATACAGTACCATCAATATAATAATGACTTTCGCCATCAAAATATATATCATGAAAAGATTTATTTTCTGCAATTTCTGATGTTCCTACATGACCTGCTATAATATCCATACAGAATTTTCCTGTTTGTGCAGGATACTTCTCAGTAAATGTAAAGTCATCAGTTCCCCATTTCCACTCATCCTCAGCCTCTTCATCAACACCTGCATGACAAAAAATCTGTGTTTCAGTTGTGTAATAACGAGGAAGATTATACATCCATTTTATATATTTTTGCTCACGGATTTCATCACACTCTATATCCTCCTGTTCAGTAATATTCCACATACCACCCATAACCATTTCTTCGTGATTTCCCATAAGAGCAATAATCTTGTCGCTGCCGTACTTCTCCTGTAATGCAATAATTCTGTCCAGTACAGAATAGCTGTCATATCCATGAACATAATCGCCACACAGAATCAGCATATTATCTCCCAAAAGGTCAACAAACTTGAGTGCTTCTTCAAATTCTACAGGCGAACCGTGTATATCACTCATTGCAAAAATTTTCATATAATCTTTTCCTCAAATATAGTATTTCTCCATAGTTTCAAGACAAAAACAGCCAAGTTTTCCACCATTAAAGCAAGTTCCACAATCAATGAAAATATTATTGTTTTTTATAAGTATCTCACATTTACCTGTAAGATTTTTTGTTGGAGTATGTCCCATAACAACATAAATATTATCATCATCAAAAAGCTTTGTGTCAGGGTTAGGGCGTTTTAACAAAAGTTCATCAACTGTATATTCACAAAGTTTCTTTCCCTTTTTAAAATTTCCGAGACCTGCATGAACAAGTATAAATGTCCGTTTACCCACATCGACAACCTCAGCTAACGAAAATTCGTCCATATAATCAAGCACATGATGACATTTTTCGCTATCAAGCTCCATAAATTGTTTTATGGTGCTTTCACCACCGTCCTGTATCCATTCAATAATACTGTAAACCAGTTCAGTATCAGATGGCTTAATTTTGATTTTATTAGAGGAACTAACTTTCAGTTTTTTCAGCATATGCTTTGCAAAGAAGTCGTGATTTCCCATTATCGGATAAATATTCGGACGACTCATCATATCAAGCAGAACATCAACAGGCTTTTCACCCCTATCAACAACATCGCCCAAAATATACAGCACATCCTTATCAGAAAAGCTTATCTTTTCAAGCATAGCCTTATATTTATCATACATTCCGTGGATATCACTCATTACATATGTCATATTTTTTAGTCACCTTTCACTTTTTCATACAATGCATTAACCATACGATTTCCACGTTTTAATATCAATTCAGAGGCATTTTTGAAGTATTTATTGCATTTGTCAGTTTCAGATTCATTGCACTGGGTTTCCTTTGTATGTAAAACTTCATCAGTAAAATGTCCTTCCCATAATTCTTTTGGTTTGCTGTATGTTCCATCATTGTTTTCATTGACAAAGGATTGTAAATAATTCTTTTCAACAAATGTATTCCATTTGCCGAATTCGTCAAGCCAGCCTTTAAATATTTTCAGATTCTCTCCGGCAAGAAAATCCTTTAAGGAATATGGTTGGTTATTGCTTCTTTTTATTTTTTCTTTATTTAA